>JAVEYP010000094.1:0-6665 GCA_034003445.1 Desulfobulbus sp. | reverse complement strand
CCGCCGGCGCCTTCGGGGTGCTGGTGCGCACCCCCCGCGAGGCCGATGCGGTTCAGGCGGCGCTACGGGCGCACGGCCTAACCAGCGTCACCCTGGTCCAGGCCTCAGTATTCGCCACCGCTGAGTCCCGCCAACTGGCCCAGGTGCTCCCCGCCCTGCTTGATCCAACGGATAGCGCTACGGTCCGGACCTGCCTGGCCACCGATCTGTTCGGCCTGGATGCAGCCGCGCTCCAGGCGATCAACAACAATCCTAACGCCTGGGCCACCTATCTGGACCGGCTGCTCACCTACCAGCGCCTCTGGTTGGACCAGTGTTTCCTGGTTATGTTCCAGCAGCTGCTCGCCGACCAAGGGGTGATCCGCCGGCTGACCGGACGTCCAGGTGGCGAGCGGGAACTCACCAACTATCTGCACCTGGCCGAACTGCTTCAGGACAGCCCGGCCGCCCAGCACGGGGCCGCTGCCCTGCTGCGCTGGTTCGAGCAGCAGCGACAGCACCCGAACACCAACAGCGCGGACCAACTCCTCCGCCTGGAAAACGATGAACAGCTCATCCGTATCGTCACCATCCACCGCGCCAAGGGCCTGGAGTTCCCGGTGGTTTTCCTGCCGTTTCTGTGGTCGGCTCGTACGCCGCGGCCGGACGACCAGCTTCTGTTCCACGATCCCACGAGCCATCGCCTGATCCTCGACCTGGGCACCGGCCGGGAGGACTACGCGAAACTGCACCGCACCGAGCGGCTCGCCGAAGACCTCCGTTTGCTCTACGTGGCCGTGACCCGGGCCCGATGCTGCTGCCTGTTCTGCTGGGGCCGGGTGAACGGCATGGAGGCAAGCGGACTCGCCCGACTACTGCACGACGGCATGCTGCCCCAGACCGACGCCGAGCTTACGGCAGGGCTCAAACAGCTAAACGCGGACGGGCTAACCCTCACCTTGCGTCCCTGCACGCCCTCAGAAGGTGGGGCCCGGCTCGCGCCGCCAGCCATCCGGATCAGCCTGCAACCCCTGGTGTTTCGCGGTCACATTGATACCCGCTGGTCCATGACCAGTTATTCGCGGCTGATCGCCGATATGCCCACGGAGGGAGAGCGGGAGGACGAGCCTGAGGACACCACCATACCGATCGCTCCTGAGGATTTCACCGACATCCTCACCTTCCCGCGCGGTCCGGCCGTCGGTACCTGCCTGCACGGTCTGCTTGAGCGGCTTGATGGCCTCCTGCCGGCAGCAGCACAACTCGACCTGATCGCTGAGTCACTGATGCGCGCCGGCATCGATGCCCGCTGGCAGGCAGCCACAGCCGCCTGGCTGGACGGTGTGCTCGCTGTACCGCTGCCCGGCAGCTGCCCGCTGGCTGATCTTGCCAGTCGCGACCGGATCAACGAACTGGCCTTCCTCTTTCCGCTGGAGCAGGTCAGTCGGCAACGCCTCAACACCGTGCTCACGGAGGGAGGGCACCGCCCCCTGCACCTAGCCAAGGGGCGGCTGCAGGGCCTGATGAAAGGGTTTATCGACCTGGTCTTCCGCTGGCAGGATCGCTACTACCTGGCCGACTATAAATCCAACCACCTCGGCCCAGATATCGACCACTACCGGCCAGAGTCCCTGGCCGCCAACATGGACCAGCATCACTATCATCTCCAGTACCTGATCTACACCCTGGCCCTCCACCGTCACCTGCAAACGAGGCTGCCCGGTTACAACTACCAGACCCACTTCGGCGGGGCCTACTACCTCTTTCTGCGCGCCATGCACCCGGACTACCCGCTCGGTACTGGCGTATTTTATGCGCGCCCGAACGAACAATTGGTTGCTGCATTGGACAGCTGCTGCCGCGGCTGGGAGACGCTGTGATGGACCTGCTTGACCAGCTCGCCCGTGAGTCAACCCTGCGTCCCATTGATGTCCAGACAGGACGGCTGGTGGCCCGACTGGGCGCGCCCGACTGCCCGGAACTGGCTGCAGCCGCAGCCTTTGCCAGCTGGGCAAGTGGACAGGGGCATACCTGTCTGCCCCTGTCCGCCCTGTCCACTCTGCTTGGTAAGACAACCGCGGCCTCGGGACAGCTCGAACTCGAGCCAACACGGCTCCGCGACCATCTGCTCACCTCCGACGCGGTCGGCCGGCCCGGTGACTGGAGGCCGCTCATCCTTGACGGATATGATCGGCTCTACCTGCTGCGCTTCTTCCGCTTTGAGGCAACCATTGCCCGCGCCCTGCGGGAACGCGCCGCCGACCTGCTAGACGTCCCGGTCGCTCCGGCCCGGGAGCTGCTCGCTCGCCTCTTTCCCCCTGCTGCGGCAGGGGGCATCGACTGGCAGCGGGCCGCGGCGGCCCTCGCTCTGGTCAAGCGACTGGTGGTCATCTCCGGCGGCCCAGGGACCGGTAAAACTTATACCGTAGCCCGTATCCTGGCCCTGCTCGCGGCTACCGCGGCCGCGCCGCTGCGCATCGGCCTGGCGGCGCCCACCGGCAAGGCCGCTCTGCGCCTGCGGGAGTCGATCCGCCACGCCAAGGGCACCATGCCCGCCGACCTAGCCGCTGCCGTGCCGGAGCAAGCCCAGACCCTGCACCGGCTGCTCGGCTTCCAACCCGCCAGACAGCGCTTCCGCCACGACCGGGCAAATCCCCTGTGCCTGGACCTGCTGGTCCTCGACGAGGCCTCGATGCTGGACGTGCCACTCATGGCCGCCCTGCTCGAGGCCCTGCCGGCGGCCTGTCGGATCCTGCTGCTCGGCGACCGCGACCAGTTGGCCTCGGTGGAGGCTGGTAACCTGTTCGCCGACCTCTGCGGCAGCGGGACCGGCTGGTCAAAAGAGCTTCGCGACCGGTTGCATCAGCTTACCGGCGCATCCTTCCCAGCTGATGGCCCGCCCGACTCGCTGACCGACACCATTGTCGTGCTGCGCGCCAGCTACCGGTTCGGCAGCGGTATTGGCGAGATGGCCCAGGCGGTCAACCGCGGAGACGCGGGGGCGCTCTCCCGGTTGCTGGCCGTTGGTTCGCCGGAGGTACACCTTGAGGACCCCAACAGCCCGCCCGCCTCCGCCTGGCTGCGGGATGCGCTCGACCGTCTGTTCGCCCCGTTGTTCGCTGCCAGCTCACCGCAGGAGGCGCTCCATGCCCTGGAACACGGCCGCGTCCTCTGCGCCCTGCGGGACGGGTCGACCGGGGTCGAGGGCCTCAACCGCCTGGCTGAGTCGGTATTGCGTCGCCAGGGCCGCATCCCCTGGGACCAGGAACGCTATCGCGGCATGCCGATCATCGTGCTACGAAACGACTACACCCTGGAGCTGTTCAACGGCGACATTGGCGTGCTCTGGCCGGACGAGGAGGGAACCCTGCAGGCGTGGTTCCCCCGGGAGGGCGGTGGCGCGCAGCCGGTGGCCCCGGCCCGGTTGCCATCCTGGCAGGCGGCCTTCGCCATCACCGTGCACAAGGCGCAGGGGTCGGAGTTCGCGGAAGTACTGCTCGTGCTGCCGGAAAAGGACGTGCCGGTGCTGAGCCGGGAACTCCTCTACACCGGCATCACCAGAGCGCGGCACGCGATCCGGGTCTACGGGAGGAAAGAGTTGCTTGTACTGGCGATGCGGCGGCAGGTGGTCCGGTATTCCGGGCTGGCGGACACACTACGGTGCGCCAATGGTGATGGTTCGGCCGGATACGGCCTTCACACCAGAGGAACGACGGATGTCGTTTCCGGGCGGTAAACTTGGCGATAGAGGCCAGCCAGGGTGAGGAAGGCGGTCACCATCAGTGGGCCATAGATGGTTCCCAGGATGCCAAACAGGCTCACCCCGCCGATGATGGTGAGCAAGACCAGCAGCCGATGCATCTGCTCCTGACCGCGGAAGAACCGTGGCCGCACCCAAAAGCGTACCGTCAGCACGACGGCCGCATGATAGACAAGTACAACGGCGGCCTGGCCGACCATGCCGTTCAGCAGGAACACGGCTGCGGTTGGCAGGAGCACCAGCCCTGCGCCGAAAATCGGCAGAAAGACCAGCACCCCGATGAACACACCGTAAAGGACCGGTGCTTTGACGCCCAGCAGGGTGAACAGCAGACCACCGAGGGTGCCCTGGACCAGGGCGTTGAGGCCGTTACCGACTAGAATGACGCCGCCGATCTCCATGAACCGGGCTGCCAGCAGCCTGTTCTGCCGGGCCGGCAGAGGGGAGAGGCGGACAAGAAAACTGTTGAGCCTCCCGAACTCCATAAGCAGAAAAAAGGTGACCATCAGCAACAGGCAGAAGCGCACCGCAAAATGCAGGATGTTGGCCGCCCACACAGAGGCTTGGCTATAGATGAACACGCCGATGTTGCGACTGAAATCAGAGAGCAGGACACTAACGTCCGGAGGTTCAAATTTCAGGCCAAAACCGGCGAGTACCGCTTGTGCCTCGCTCAGCAATGTATTATTGAGCATGAATTGCTGCAGTTTGATCAACACGTTGTGGTCTCTGCCGAACTGATACAGATTCACAGCCTCAGAGGTGAACTCGCTGATGACGAGGGTAAGCGGCACGAACACGATCAGAGTGATCAGCGTGCAGGTGAGCAGGGCGGCCACCCCCGGGGGGGTCCAGCGGCCAATAAAAAGATACGCGGGCCGAAAGACGCCGGCCAGCAGAAAAGACAACACCAGGAACTGCCAGAAGGGCCAGAGAATCCAGCCAAGCAGGAGTGTGCTGAGCACAAGCAACGACAGGAAAAATCGCGCCTGAAAGGGTTCCGGCCGCCGCCCGGACGGTCCTGCCCCCGTGGCGGGCTGCAGGGCTGAAGGCGTATAGACGAGAGATGAGGGCATGGCTACGGGTGGACAGCAAAGGTTGTAAATAGACTATCGTACCCACTCCCAGCGCAAAAGGAAACGGAAACCGGTTCGCACAGAACCGGAGAAAATAGGACGATGAGATGTTACACAAGAAATTTGACGTAGCTCTGCACAAGGCCTCGGCCGACCAACTGAAAACCAAGCCTGATCCGAACAGCCTGGGCTTTGGTCAGCACTTCACCGACCACATGTTCACCATGCGCTGGAACCGTGAGCAGGGGTGGCACGACTCCCGTATTGAGCCGTATGGGCCCTTTTCGCTCGAGCCGGCAGCCATGGTGTTCCATTACGGTCAGGCCATCTTCGAGGGCATGAAGGCCTACCGCCGCGGAGACAACAAGCTCTTCCTGTTCCGGCCGATGGAAAACCTCAACCGTATGAACCAATCCGCGGTACGCATGTGCATGGCCCGCTTCCCGGCCGACCACGTGCTCGCGGCGTTGCGCGCCCTGGTCTACCTCGACCAGGACTGGATACCGGCGAGCGAAGGGGCCACCCTCTACATCCGACCGACCATGATCGCCACCGAACCGGCGGTCGGCCTGCGCTCCTCCGAGGAGTACCTCTTCTTCATCATTTGCTGTCCGGTGGGCGCCTACTACTCCGAGGGGTTCAGCCCGACAAAGATTTACGTCGAGGACCACTATGTGCGCGCAGTGCCCGGCGGCGTGGGCAACGCCAAGACAGCCGGCAACTACGCCGCCAGCCTCCGCGCCCAGATTGAAGCGCATGACCGCGGCTACACCCAGGTGTTATGGCTTGACGCGGTGGAGCGCCGCTACGTAGAGGAGGTCGGGACCTCGAACATATTCTTCGTAATCAACGATGAATTGATCACTCCGCCGCTCGAGGGCTCCATCCTCCCGGGCGTCACCCGGGATTCTGTCCTGCAACTGGCCCGCGATTGGGGCTGGAAGGTGAGCGAGCGGAGGCTCACCATCGACGAGATAATCGCTGCCGGTGAATCCGGCGCCCTACAGGAAAGCTTTGGCACTGGCACGGCCGCGGTGATCTCGCCAGTGGGCGAATTCTGCTACCGCGACCGGCATATCCAGATCAACGGCGGCCAGGTGGGCGAACGCGCCCGAAGGCTCTACGACGAGCTCCAGGCCATCCAATTTGGCCAGGGGGAAGACCCATACAACTGGCGAGTAAGCGTCCGCTAAACACTGTCGTCTCTCCTGCCCATAGCAAGTTTTCCTCTCATCTCAAAGGGTTGGACGAAATGTTTTTTCGTCCAACCCTCCCTTGATTTTTCATGAAGCGACACTATTGTTTGCGCTGTCCGAAGACAGAAGCTTCGTTTTCGTCCAGCCAATACGGTTTGCACAGACCGTAGGACAGCAAACACCACTCAGTGCAAACAAATTTTTTGTCCGTTTACTTAAAAAAAAGACAGGAGGAGTATCCATGAAGATTCGTCCGCTGAATGACCGCATCCTGGTCAAGAGACTGGAGGGAGAAGAAAAAACCGCAGGTGGCATCATTATTCCCGATTCGGCCAAAGAGAAGCCGGCCGAGGGCGAGGTGGTGGCCATCGGTCCGGGCAAACTGAACGAAGCAGGCGAGCGCGTTGCCATGGATGTGGCTGTCGGCGACCGCGTGCTGTTCTCCAAATACGGCGGCACGGAAGTGAAGCTGGACGGAGAGGATTTCCTCATCATGCGCGAGGACGACATCCTCGGCGTCATCCAGGCATAAGCCACTGCTGCTCATCCCAACGAGATATTACGCAAGGAGACTGAAAATATGGCTGCAAAAGAGTTGAAATACGGCGACAAAGCACGCGAAAAAATGCTCAGTGGGGTCAACACCCTGGCCAA
>JAVEYP010000093.1:0-6681 GCA_034003445.1 Desulfobulbus sp. | reverse complement strand
TCGTGGCAGGTCGGCGAAGCGGGCGCCGGTGTCGCTGAGCAGCTGGCTCGTTTCTTGGGGCGGGGAGATGAAGCGATAGTTGAAAATGGCATGCAGAGCCGCTGCCGCGCGGCCGGCCTCCTCGCCGTCCAGGCCGTATTCTCGAAGCAAATTTTCTCGGCGGATCGAGGAGATGAGAACATGACGAAGGTCACCCAAGGCGATAAGCGGCAGGTCCTTTTGCAACTCACCGGTGGAGCCGCCGTCGTCGGTGATACAGACCACCGAATTAACTCGCGGAAACAGCTGCTTCAGGCCAGTGAAGGGCCGACCACTCCACTCCGGCCGGCGGGAATCGCCGCCGACGATGTTCGACAGGCCAGTGCCGCCGCCAAACACCACCACCCGGGTGGTGTTCGTGTCCAAGTCGGCCACCTGCTTTTTCAGGTCAGCGAACAGCGCGGTGATGGTCGGCGCAAAGGAGGTGGCGGTGCTGTCGAGGACAATGGCGGTGATCTTCTCCGCCAAGCTGTTCTCGGCGATCACGTCGAGCACGGAGAAACCGGGCGTCGTCAGATGGTTGAGCTGTGCGGTTAGGGGGTGCTGTCCGGCCATCCATGCCCTGTGCTGGTACGGGAAGGGAAAAAGGGGGCGAGAGGCCCCCCGCAACGGATTGTCAGCGGGTGGCGAGCATCTGTTCCACCCGAACCAAGTCGCCCGGGGTGTCGACCTCGATCGAGTCGTGCTCGGTGAGCACGACTCGAATGGTGTAGCCAAACTCCAGGGCGCGCAGTTGCTCGAGCTTTTCGAACCGCTCCCACTGCCCCTCGGGCAGGCCGACAAAGGTGACCAGAAACCCCTTGCGATAGGCGTAGAACCCCAGGTGTTTGTAATAGGTAGGCTGTTCGGTGCCGGCCGGGTCCCGCTGGAAGGGAATCGGTGAGCGCGAGAAATAGAGGGCGTTGCCGTGGCAGTCGAACACCGTCTTGACATGGTTGGGGTCGATGATCTCCTCGGGCCGGACGATCTTGTAGATCAAAGTCGACATAGGGAGGGATGGGTCGTCAATAAGCGGCCGGGCCACCTGTTCGACGATTTCCGCCGCAAACAGCGGCTGGTCGCCCTGAATATTGACGATCACGTCCTGGTCGGCAATGCCGATGAGCCCGGCAGTCTCGGCCAGCCGGTCAGTGCCAGTGGCGTGGTCCCCTCGGGTCATAACCACGCTCCCGCCAAATTCCTTAACCACCCGGGCAATGCGTTCGTCGTCCGTGGCCACTACCACCCGGGAGAGCAGCGGCACCCGCTGAGCCCGCTCGACCACGTGCTGGATCATCGGCCGGCCGTTGATCAGGGCGAGCGGCTTGCCATCAAAGCGGTTGGAGTGGTAGCGGGCGGGAATAATCGCCACGATCTTGGGATCGCTTGTGCTCATCGATGGTCCTTGCTCGGGGTTGGGGGCGACATTGGTTTGGACGGCGCTATCGGGGCATGATACAGTGCGGCCGGACAAAAGGCAAACATCAACAAAACCCCCTCTTGCCAACGGACTCCAGCCGTGCCCGCCACCCTGCCGCTCGCCCTGTACCTGGAAACTCCAGGCGACCCCGTCCGCGCCTTGGCCTTGGCCGAAGAGCTCGGAATCCCCCTGATCAACGACCCGCATCAGGCCGATCTACTGCTCGTGTTCGGTCCGGAGGGCCTTGCGCTGCGCCGCCCGAACGACCCTGAGCTGCCCGGCAGCCTACGGGTCGACTTCGACCGGCCCGCGGCCCGGCAGCGACAGCGACAACCGAGCCGGGAACTGGTGGTGCAGGCGGCCCGGATCCACGGTGCGGGCGACGGCCCACTACTCGTCGACGCGACCGCCGGCCTGGGCCGAGACGGCTTCCTGCTGGCCGCCGCGGGTTTCCGAGTGGTCCTGTTCGAGCGGAATCCAGTGGTCGCCGCCCTGCTCCACGACGGGCTGGCACGGGCCGCCGCTCTCCCCCGAACAGCGGCCGTCACTGCCCGCATCCGACTGATTGTCGGGGATTTTGTGGACAGGATGGACCAACTGGGCGAACGACCGATGGTGATCTCGCTCGATCCGATGTTCCCGCAGCGAGGCAAGTCCGCCAAGGTCAAACAGGATTTGCGCCTGCTGCAACTGCTCGAGGCAGAAGGGACGAGGGGGCACAACGACGCGGGACAGCTGCTCCACGTGGCCCTGGCCGCCGGACCGCGCAAGGTGGTGGTCAAACGGCCGCGCAATGGGCCGTTTCTGCTGAACCTAGCTCCGGCCTATACGCTCCGGGGAAAGGCAGTTCGCTTTGATGTGTACCTCGGGCGGTCCTCCGGGCCACCGTCGGCCTAATCACGGCCTTTAGGGAGTAGGGCTGGAGGATTCGCGCGTCAGACCTTTGCCGCCTGCTGCAGGGCCTCGAGAACCCGGCTCTTTTGCTCCTCGGATAGCAGAATCGGCACCTGGTAGGTCAGGGCCCGCTCCATGAGGTCCGCCGAAACGGGCAGGGCCTGCGGGTCGTAGACCACCCGTCGTTTGCCATGAGCAGTGAACGGCCAGCCGCCGTGGCAAAAAGTCTTGCCCTCAAGCAGGTGCTCCCAGTTGGGGTAGTAGTGCCAACCATTCTCGCTCCAGCGCACTGCGGCCGCGCCCTGCTCGCGCAGCACCTCGCTAACCTGATCGCATCGCTCCCGGTCGGGCAGAAAAAAGGTGAGGAAGGTGGCTGAATCACCGTCGTGGTCGAGGATCTCACGAAAGCTGACGTCCGGCAACACACGCACCGCCTCCCGGAACCAGCGCTTGTTCTCCTTCTGAGCAGCCACGATACCATCCAGCTTGGCGAGTTGGGCCAGGCCGATTGCGCCCTGAATCTCCATCATGCGGTAGTTGAAACCAATGAACGGCCGGCCCTCACCGCCCCGCCCGCCCGGGTTAGGCCTATGGTCGTGACCGTGATCCTGGTACTCGGACATGCGCCGCCAGAGCGCCTCGTCATTGGTGATGCACATGCCGCCCTCACCGGTGGTCATGGTCTTGACCGCGTCAAAGGAAAAGGTGCCGACAGCGCCGAAAGTGCCAAGATGGCGACCGTGCAACCGCCCGCCCGCGGCCTGGGCGGTGTCTTCAAGCACCGGGATGTTCTGGCGGTCGGCGATCGCCATAATCGCCTCGATCCGTGCCGGTGCGCCCATCATGTGCACCGGGATGATCGCCCGAGTCTTGGGGGTGATTTTTCGTTCCAGGTCGGCCGGGTCCATGTTGAGGGTTAGGTCAACCTCGGTGAACACCGGGATGGCGCCGCAGTCGAGGATAGCCTCCCAGGTGGCGACAAAGGTGAACCCCTGGGTGATGACCTCATCTCCCGGGCCCACGCCGAGCGCTGCCAGGGCCACCTTGAGCGCGGCCGTACCGGAGGTCACCGCCTGCGCAAACCCGCTGCCGGTGTAAGCGGCAAACGCACGCTCGAACTCGGCCACCTTCCAGACACCCTTGCGCTGAGCCGCAAACTCGTAGCGGAACAGTACGCCGCTTTCCAATACCTCGAGGACCTGCTGTTTTTCCTCTGCTCCAAAAATCTCAAAACCAGGCACGATAACACCTCTTAGAAGAAACAACAGGCCTGCCTCCGGTGTAACGGTGGCAGGCCTGAAAAGAAACTGCCGGACGCCCTTAGCTGGTCGGCCGGGGCAGGACAAAACCATTGTCGATCAACCGTACCCGGAGGTCGATGCGCACCGCCAGGGCAAGCACGGTCCGCTCGTCCACGCAGGCCACCTTCTCCAGGGTCTCGCTGTCGACAAAGCTGACGTAATCGATCTCGGTGCCGGGATGGCCGTGGATATGCTCGGTCAGCAGGCGCGTCAACTCCGTGGTTGAGGTCACCCCGGCGCCCGCCCGATCGCGGGCCAGTTGCAGGGCGGTGGACAGGCTGAGCGCCGCTCTCCGGTTGGCCGGGTCGAGGTTGGCATTGCGCGAACTCATCGCCAACCCGTCTGCCTCACGGACGATGGGGTGGCCGACGATCTGCACTGAGATATGAAGATCCGCGACCATGCGCCGGATAATCGCCAGCTGCTGAAAATCCTTCTCGCCGAACACCGCCACGTTGGGTTGGACAATGTTGAACAGCTTGGTAACCACCGTGGCCACGCCGGTAAAGTGGACCGGTCGGCTGCGGCCGCAAAGGTGGGTGGCGAGATCACGAACACGCACCTCGGTCTGGAAGCCCGGCGGGTACATGTGTAGCGGCGTGGGCACAAACACCGCAGCCACCTTTTCTCGCCGCATAAGCTCCATGTCCCGCTCGAAATCACGCGGGTAGCGGTCGAGGTCTTCGCTGGGGCCAAACTGGGTCGGGTTAACAAACAGGCTGACCACCACCAGGTCGCACAGTTTGGCCGCCATCCGCATGAGACGCAGATGCCCCTCGTGGAAATAGCCCATGGTCGGCACAAGGGCGATGGTCTGGCTGACAGAGGCCTGCGCCGCGGCCCATTGCTGCATGTCTGCCGGGCTGTGGATGATGTCCATCAGTCTTTCAGTTGGTTGAGTTTGAATCGGATCATTTCCCGCTCAGGATCATCCTTGGCCTGGCCGTCGGCGATAGCGGTCAGCTCGAGAAACTTGGCGTAGGCCGCCGCAGCCTCGGCCTTGCGGCCCGCCTGTTCATTGACGCGGCCTTGGGCACGGCTGGCCTCGACTTCAAAACCACCGATAGTCTCTAGTTCGCCGTACAGGGCGAGCGCCTTGTCCCACTGGCTCTCCTGCTCGAGCAGGCTGGCCAATTTGGTGAGCACCAGTGGTTTAAGCAGCGAGCGCTTGCCTAGGCCGGCGTTGATCGTCTCATACTTGGCGATGGCCGCGGCCGGCTGTTCCTCTTGCTCGTCCAAGCGTGCCAATTCGATACGCGCCAGAATAGCGGAGGGCGTGGAGGCAAAACCGCTCGCCACCTGCTCGAGCTGATTGCGACTGTCGGCCCCGGCCACCAGCGCCGCGTCCAGGGCGGAAACCGCCTTGCCGGCGCGATAGTCACGGTAGCTGGTGTAGCCGGAGACACCCAGGACCAGCGTCAGGCAGACTGCCGCTACAATAGACAGCATCCGAAGGTTCCGGCGCACAAAGACAACAAAGGCCGGCGGCAGGTTAAACTGGTCGAGCAGACCCGAGGATGACCGCAGGGGCTGCATCTTGAGGGTGTCAGTGTCAAAGGCGCTGGGCTCCGCCATGGCTCCCTGATCTCCTTGATAAATGGTAATAGAGGGGCGGGCAAGAGCGGCACCAACGAATACGGTTGCGCCCTTCCGACCAGTTTTGTTATGAGATTCTAGGCCTGCGCATCAACCCGGCCCGAGCAGTGCGACGGTCTCAGAAAATAAAAGATTATACCCTGGCAACCAAAAAAAGCATCCGCCAATCCAAAATGACTACGCAAAAATCCGTATCTTTGTCCGTTTCGCCGTTCCCGGCAAGACACCTCGTCCTGACCCGCCATGAATGACCGTCGCGTCCTCACTGTCAGCGAACTCAACGGTGCCATCCGTGGGCTGCTGGAGGGCCACTTCCCTTTTGTCAGCGTAGCCGGCGAGATCTCCAACCTGGCCCGGCCCGCCTCAGGCCACTTCTACTTCACCCTCAAGGATCAGGGGGCCCAGATCAAGGCAGTGCTGTTCAAACTCCAGCGACGCTACCTGGCGGAAACGCCGCGGGACGGCGCGCAGGTCGTCTGCCGCGGACGAATCTCGGTTTATGAGCCACGAGGTGATTACCAGTTGATCGTCGACACCATCGACTTCCACGGCGCCGGCGCCCTGCAGCAGGCCTTTGTTGCGCTCAAACAGCGGTTGGCGGCCGAGGGATTGTTCGACGAGCACCGCAAGCGCAAACCGCCGGCCTTTCCCACGCACATCACCCTCATCACCTCGCCGCGGGGCGCGGCAGTGCACGATTTTCTGCGCATCGCTAACCGTCGCTGCCCGCAGGTGCGCATCTGTGTCTATCCGGTCACGGTCCAAGGCGCGCAAGCCGCCAGCGAAATGATCCAAGCGCTCACCGACATCAACCGCCAGGGAACCACTGAGGTGATCGTCCTCTGCCGGGGCGGTGGCTCCATCGAAGACCTCCAAGCCTTCAACGCCGAAGGGCTGGCCCGCGCCATCCGTGCCTCCGCCCTACCAGTGGTCAGCGCTGTGGGCCACGAGATCGATTTTACCATCGCCGATTTCGCCGCTGACCTGCGCGCCCCAACGCCAAGCGGTGCAGCCGAACTGCTCACTCCGGACCGGGAGGCTCTGCTCGCTGCCGTCACCAATTGCCATCTCCGGCTGCGTCGGGTGATGCAGACTCGCATTGACCGACAGCGCCAGCGCCTGCGGCTCGCGCGCCAGCAACTGCACACCATGACCCACCCGCTCGACAAACTATTCCTGCAGCTCGACCACCTCGCTCTGAGCCTGGAAGTGGCCATGAAACAACGGCTGGTAGCACTTCGGCAACGGCTGGAAGCTACCATCAGCCGCATGGCGCAACGGGATCCCTCACACCGGCTGGCCCTGCAGGCGCAGCGGTTGCATGACCTGCGCTTCCGGCTGGTGCAAGCGACCCACGATGCCCTTCAGAAACGGGCGCAAAGGTTCAGCCGGACAACCGGGGTGCTGCAGGCGGTGAGCCCGCTGGCCACCCTGGCCCGAGGCTACGCGGTG
>JAVEYP010000092.1:0-6733 GCA_034003445.1 Desulfobulbus sp. | reverse complement strand
TCTTCCGATCTCGTCGGTCAGCGACGTGCCGCTGGTGGAGTTGGTCAGCCGCGCCTGGCTGCGGCCACTCTTGCAGGCCGGGGTCGAAATCTACCGCCTCCAGGGGACCATCCTTCATGCCAAGGTGATGCTCATCGACGACGCATGGACCACGGTCGGCTCTGCCAACCTGGACCAGCGCAGTTTCCACCGCAACTACGAACTCAACGCAGTGATCGACAGCCACGAGTTCGGTGCCCAGGTACAGCAGATGTTCGCTGGCGACCTAACCCAATCGCGGCGCCTCGTGGAGGACGAGTACGAGCAGACCCGCCTGTCTGAGCGCTTCCTTGCCTGGCTGCTCACTCCGCTCAACCGTTTCCTTTAAGCAGGACCAGGTTCCGCCCCGGCGGTTGCTGGTGCCGGCCCCCTCTGGTAGTCAACACCCCTGAAGCGACCAGACTCGTCGTCATTCCAGCCAAAAATCCCCTGGCCGACGGTGTGCTCGCCGCAGGCACCGACCTCGGCAACTGCGAGGTAGGCAACGCCATCCAGCACGATTCTGATCGACCTCAAACAGCACTGACGACCGCTACCGGCACCCGCGAGGGCCGGTCCCGGCCGTTTCGATCTCCAGGACCGAACCCCTTTACTTCTCCGGCCTAGAGGTTATTGTTGCAAGCTATTCCCATAACCACACGGTGACACCATCGACGCTTTCCTCCTCCATATCG
Source organism: Desulfobulbus sp. (assembly GCA_034003445.1). Classification (GTDB taxonomy): domain Bacteria; phylum Desulfobacterota; class Desulfobulbia; order Desulfobulbales; family Desulfobulbaceae; genus Desulfobulbus. Next base: position 6,020 of record JAVEYP010000092.1, on the reverse strand, counting down.
ACGCCTACCTGCAGACCTCGCTGCTCACCTCGCTGGCGGCCGCCTTCCTCGGCGGCCTGCTCGCCAGCCTGACGCCCTGCATCTATCCGATGATCCCAATCACTGCCGGAGTGATTGGCCATGCCAACGTCGGGGGCTCACGGCTGCGCGGCTTTCTCCTGTCGCTCGTCTACGTGACAGGCATGGCGCTCGCCTATGCCTCACTCGGCGTGTTCGCCGCGGCCACGGGGCGGTTCTTCGGCACGGTCAACAGCAGTCCCTGGACCTTTCTGCTGGTCGGCAACCTGATCCTGCTCTTCGGCCTCGGCATGCTCGACGTGTTCAGCCTACCGACCTTTGCCAGCCGCCTTGCCACCCGACAGTTGGGCGTTGCCGGCATCTTTCTCGCAGGCATCTCCTCGGCACTGGTCGCCGGCCCCTGCACCACTCCAGTGCTGGGCACCCTGCTGGCCTACACCGCCTCGGCCCAGAATATTATTCTGGGAGGGTTGCTGCTGTTCGCCTTCTCCTTGGGTATGGGCGTGCTGCTGCTCGCTGTGGGTACCTTTTCCAGTTTTCTCGCGGCACTGCCCCGATCCGGGCCGTGGCTGGTGACTATCAAAAAAATCATGGGCCTGCTCATGATCGCTCTCGCCCAGTACTTTTTCGTCAAGGCCGGCACGCTCTTCTTGTGAGCATGGCCATCCTTTCCCCCCTCACCCTTTTGAGGTTTTCCCCCATGCGCACGTTCCCCGCCTTTCTATCAACCCTACTCGTTCTCCTCTGTCTTCTCGTTCTCCCTCCAGCGGCGCCAGCGGTGCAGCCAGGACAACAGCTCGTCCCCTTTAAGGGCGTGGACCTGGACGGCACACCCTTCGACCTCTCGCAGAGCATCGGCAGCAAGCCGGTGATGCTCGTCTTCTGGGCCTCTTGGTGCGCCTCGTGCCGAACCGAGGTTCCAAAGATCAACCAGTTGGCGGCCAAATACCGCGAGCGAGGCATGGAGATCGTGGCGATCAACGTCGGCTTTAACGACTCGGTCGAGCGGGCCCGAGCCTTTGCGCGCAAAACCGGCATGACCTACCCAGCAATTTTCGACGAATCAGGGCAGATCACCGAACCGTACATGCTGCTCGGCGTGCCGACGATCATCATCGCTGACAGCAAAGGTGTGATTCAGTTCCGTAATTTCGCCACCCCGGAGATCACCGAGGAACTTTTCAACCGGCTGAACGCGAACTGAGTGCGCTCGGCACCACTCATGGTTCGTCGTCGCCGCTGACCAATGGGTAGACCGCCAGTACTTCGGGCGGAATGGAGCGCGGCCTGCCGGTGTGCAGATCGCAGAAGATGAAGGCTGTGGCCGCAACCGCGAGGACTGTGTCGTCCTGCGGACGATGGAATTTGAATTTGCGCAGGGTTCGGAACTTTTGAAAGTCAGCCACCCAGGTGCAGACGATGATGGCATCACCAGCGTAGGCGGAGTGGAGGTATTCGATGGTATGCGAGCGGATGATCCAGGTCCGGCCGATGGAGGCGTAGCGCTCCTGCGGCCAGCCCAGCGAGGCCGAATGAAACATAGCCGCGTCCTGCATCCATTGCACGTACTGGACATTGTTCACGTGATTGTTTGCGTCAATGGCGCTCTCCGGCACGACCAGTTTCAGCCGACCGATACTACTCACCGCCGGTCTCCGGCCGGCGCATCGAAGCCGGCGAGGTTACGGCCTGTGGCCGCCAACAGCCGCTGCGCCGCAAGATCTCGGGCCGCCAAGGCCAGCGCCAGCCGGCCATAGGTGGCGACCAGATCGCGCTGAGCCTCATTCAGGCGAATCAACGGCGACTCACCCGCGTCATATTCATTCTTCGCTAGTTCCCGGTTCTCCTCCACCAACGCCACTGTTTCCCGCTGCAGCCGCACCTGTTCATCGGCCGAGGCAAGCAGGGCCAGGTCTCGGCGGATCTCGCCGGCCACCTCGTTATGCAGTCCCGCCTTGGTTGCGGCCGCCTCTCGTCTGGCTTGCTTGGCCTCCGCCAGCCGCGCCTGGTCGGCCCCCCCGGCATAGAGGTTCCATGAAAGCTGCAGACCAATGGTGTTGCCAAAGTTCTCGTCGGACAGGCCGGGGTCTCCCTCGCGGGCCCCTTCCACCGTGCCGGCCGCCCGCAACCGGGGATAAAACGGCGCTCTAGCCATGCCGGTTGCCGCCTCGGCCCCGCGCACGGTCATCTCCAACCTGCGGATATCTGGCCGGGTGGCTTGGGCCTCCTGAATCAGGGTGTCGGCGTCGCCGATGGGCGCAAACAGATTCGTCTGTTGGTCCTGTTTCTGCAGGCGAACACGCTCCGGGAAGCGCGCCTCGGGCAGCCCCATGAGCGCGGCCAGGCCATAACCGGCGGCCTCGAACTCCCGCTGGCTGCGCAGCAGTCCGGTGCGCGCTGTGTTGAGCTGTACCTTGATATTGAGAATGTCGCCCCAGGGGCCGACGCCGACGTTATAACGATTTTCAGCATCCTCCAACTGACGGAGGTAGAAGGTCTCGTCAGCCTGGGAGATGCCGGTGTTGGTCTGGGCAAGTTGGGCGTTGAGAAAGGCTTCGGCCACTGCGCGGACCAACAGCCGGCGGCTATCCACCAAGCCGGCGACAGCCGACTGCTCATCGTATTCGGCCTGGAGTTCCCTAAATCGACGGTAAAACCCGTCGAAAAGTACCCAGGTGGCCTGCAGTCCAGCGCTATACACCTCGAGATTCCGGTCCGTTGTCCCGGCCAGCAGGGCGGCCATTGACGGGTCAAACAGGGTGCCGCTCTCCGCCAACCGCTGCCGAGAGGCACCCCCGCTCAAATCAAGGCTCGGCCACCAAGCCGCCGCTGCCTGGCTCACCCGTTCACGGGCCTGCTCGACCCGAGCCCGGGCAGCGGTCATGCTCGGGTTGGCAGCAAGTGCGATGGCCTGCGCAGTGGACATGTCGAGCACACGCACCGCGGACAGGTCGGCCACGGGCAGCCCCTTCTCGGCGGCCCGAACTGGTCCCACGCACACCAAGAGACTGAGCACTGCTGCCACCACATAGCGCATACCGTCCTCCGCAACATCCACCATTTGCCATCTCCCGCCGCACACCGCCTGCGGTCATAATGATTCATCACATTGACCGCCAAGCGGCCGCGCTCACTATAAACCAGATTCAGTACGCGTCTGCACAAAAAAGCGCCCCACGGCCACCTTCACGTCTGACCTGGTTAGCGCAGCTCCTGATGCGCCGTTGCCTGTCCAGAACGAGAAGGTCGCCTTCGTCCACCAGCCGGACCGGGTTATGATTGAGTTCGGCGATCTCCAAAAAATTGGGCCGCAACTGGCCGATGCGCGCAACACCACTGAACATCGCTACATATACGCAGCGGGACCGAAAATGAACGAGGACCTGCAGGCTGAGACTGCGGCGCTTGCCTGAATGTCGAGTTCGTCGCAGGAATTGTCAAAGGTTGTGGATTTATGGCGAAGGTCGTACCGCAAAGACCCCCGCAGCGGGAGTCATCGAGGAAGATCTGGGCAGGGTTCCCCTCAGGCGGAACAGGCCGAAGATGATTGGCGACCGCAGAACGAAACACCGGCTCACGGTGGCGTTTGGGCAAAAATTCGGGGAAAATGACTATTTTTTTGCGCCCAAAAGGCGCTTCGCGCCTATAGTAGAGAAAATGTTTCACAAGGCGCACAGCAATCTCACAGAAAAGCGCTGCATCCCCTGCAGTGAGCCAAGGAGAAATGACTATGGACCAGCTACCACGAAAAAACACCCTGAAGAACCGCTACGAACTTGACCTGGACGGCGGACTCGCCTATCTCGTCTATGAGAAGAGGCAGGACGGGGTGGTGGCCTTCACCAGTACCTTTGTCCCGCCTGAGTTGCGTGGCCGTAACGCCGCCGCCATCCTCACGCGCTTCGCGCTCGACGACGTTCGCGCCGAAGGGCACAAGGTGCTGCCGCAATGCTCCTACGCGGCCAGCTACCTTGAACGCAACCCGGAATACGCCGACCTGCGCTCGGGTTCCTGAACCGACGGGGACCCGTCCAAACCACGACGGCACGTCGTTGAAATGGGTACCCCTACGACACCCACAAAGAATGGCCCGATGATTGACATGCGCTACACGCCCAAAGACGAGATAAACGCCCGGGTGCGGACCCTTCAGGAGGCCCTCGACCACCTGGGCCTGGAAGGAGCGCTGGTCGTCCACCACACCAACTTATTCTACCTGAGCGGCACCTCCCAGGCCGCCCACCTCTTCGTGCCACGAACCGGCGAGCCGCTGCTCATGGTCCGCAAGAGCTTTGAACGCGCCTGCCGGGAATCCCCGATCGGCGAGATAGTGGAGGTGCGCAGCTTGAAGATGATTCCGGGCCTGCTGCGCGACCGGGGATTTCGTGTGGACACCCTCGGCCTTGAGTTGGACGTCATGCCCTACAAGACCTGGCAGTTCTACCAGAAGGTTTTCAGCACCTCGGAGATGCGCGATATCGGCGAACCGATCCGCACCCTCCGCCGGATCAAGTCGGCCTACGAGGCGGAACTGCTACAGGAGTCCTGCGCGGTGCTCGACCAGGTCTTTGCCGAGGTGCCCTCCATGCTCCAGGGTTCCATGACCGAGATTGAACTGGCCAGTCTTTTCGAAGCAGCCATGCGGCGGCGCGGCTACGGCGGCTGCAGCAAGATGCGCGCCTTCAACCAAGACTTCTTCTTCGGCAACGTCACCAGCGGCAAGAGCGGCGCCGAACCCACCTACTTCGACGGCCCAGTGGGCGGCAGCGGCCTGACCCCGGCCAACAACCCGCACGGCGCGGGTTGGAAGCGCATAGGCCGCGACGAGGTGATCTACATTGACTACACCTGCGTGATCAACGGCTACACCGCAGACAGCGCCCGCATGTTCGCGATCGGCGACGTCTCCGCAAGGCTACGCGCTGCGCACAAGGCCGCACTCACCATCCAGGAGGAGCTGGTGGCCATGCTCCGCCCCGGAACGATCTGCGAGGAGGTTTATTTGCGCGGGGTATCCTTGGCCCGCGGCATGGGTCTGGAGGAACACTTCATGGGCATGGGCGGCGACCAAGTGCGCTTCATCGGCCACGGCGTCGGCCTGGAACTGGACGAGTACCCCATCTTTGCCAAGGGCGTGAGCACGCCCCTGGAGCCGGGCATGACCTTCGCCTTGGAGCCCAAGTTCGTTTTCCCGGAGGGGGCCATCGGCACTGAGAACACCTTTCTGCTCACCAACGACGGGGTCCGCGTGCTGACACACGCCCCGGAGGAAATCACTTGTCTCTAGATTTCCTCGAAAAATGACGTACTCATCGTCTAGCGAGGGCCAGCATGCACCAACTGGGATTTCTCTACTTCACCACCAGGTTACAACGTATCGATAATGCGGGCGACCTGCTAGACGGTCTCTTCGGCATGGAGGTAGTTGAGCGTGACGCCTACCCCCGTAGTCATGCCCTGCCGGCATCTTCTGCCGGCGAAACACGACGACTGCCTCTTTCAGTAGATAAAGGCTGCTTTTTCGTGAATCTCCACTGACAAAAGGGTAGCTTCGCTGTGTATGCGAAGCGGGTTCCAGCGCCAGAGGAGCTACAAACCCGAGCCCACATCGAGCGCCTGCTTCTCCAGGCCATGATGCATCGCGACGAGACAGCCGACTAATCAGCGCTCGCCTGCACCGCCGACCGCTCCCATCCCGCATCCTTTTTAGCGGGTTGTGTCTACTGCGTTCTGCCTGCTGCCGCCAAGGGGAACCGTTTTTTCACTGCCCGAGCACAATCTGAGCGGCAATCCCCTTGCAAAATGCACGACAGCTGATACCTTTCCGGCCGGCGACACAATGACGCCGCGCTGCCGTGGACAACCCGCGGTTCGCCCGGCGCGTAGCACGGACAACCCCAACGGACAGGGCACATGGAGCAGGAAAAAATCTTCGAACGGCTACTGTCGATGATTACCCGCTACTCCCAGGAGCAGGGTTCAGGCCCTTTTGTCGACTACCT
>JAVEYP010000091.1:0-6748 GCA_034003445.1 Desulfobulbus sp. | reverse complement strand
CCGTTCCTCCCGCCAGGCCTACGCCTACCTGCTGGTGCCCAGCCTCGACCACCTGACCGCGGACGCCCAACAGCGGCTGCGGGCCCTGATGGACTGCTCCGAACTCGGCGGCGGTTTCAAGTTGGCGATGAACGACCTACAGATCCGAGGCGGCGGCAACCTGCTCGGCGTGTCCCAGTCCGGCCACATCGCGGCCGTGGGCTACGACCTCTACCTGGAGCTGCTCCAGTCGACCGTGGCCGACCTCAAACACAAGGCCGAGGCCGGGGAGCACGAAGACGCGATGGCCGACCTGGACCCGGAAATCCGGCTGCGGGTGGCCGCCTTTCTGCCGGACAGCTATATCCCGGACACGAGCCTGCGCTATCATGCCTACCGGCGCCTGTCCGCGGCGGGCAACGGCACCGCAGCGGAACTCGTTGACCTTGAAAATGAACTCATCGACCGCTACGGTTCTCTGCCGGCCGAGGCGCGGGCACTTTTCGCGATCCTCGACCTCAAACAGGAACTGCGCACGCTGGGCATCGGCAAGCTGGAACAAGCCCCAGACAGCCTAGTCTTTACCTTTGTCGACCATGCGCCGGTTGACCCACAGCGCATTGTCGCCCTTATCAGGCGGAAGCCGATCGGAAAGAAACCCACCCTTCAGCCTGCCCGCCTGACTCCGGACCAGCGGCTGGTCATACCCCTGGCCGAGACGGACGACCTTTTTGGCCGCATTCGCAACGTTCTGCACAGCCTGCGAGGAGAAACCCCATGAACAGCCCTGACATCAGCTGCGAAAAGACCCATCCCCTGATCCCCTGGGAGACGATCGACACCGTGCTCCTCGACATGGACGGCACCCTGCTGGACAAGCATTTTGACGACTATTTCTGGGAACAGTACGTGCCCGAGCATTACAGCCTGCTACACGACATTCCAGTGGAGCAGGCCCGAAAGCAGCTGCGGGCCCGTTACCATACGGTCCGGGACACTCTCGACTGGTCGGATTTGAACTACTGGTCAAAGGAACTGGGGCTGGAGTTGCAGGAACTGAAACTGCGCATCAACCACCTGATCGGCGTCCATCCCTATGTGGTCGAATTTCTCGAGTACTGTCTGAAACTGCGTAAAAAGCTCTACTTGATCACCAACGCCCACCCCTGTTCACTGGCGATCAAACTGAAAAAGACCTCCATCGGCCCCTGGTTCGACCGGATCGTCTGCGCCGATGAGGTGGGCCTGGCCAAGGAGGAACCGCCATTCTGGGAGCGGCTCGAGCACCTGCTCAGCTATACCAAAGGGCGCACCCTGCTCGTCGACGACAGTGAGCAGGTGCTCTTTGCTGCTCGCAGCTACGGCATGGGCCATCTGCTCTTCGTCGCCAGGCCGAGCAGCCGCCAGCGAGTGGCGTATTCGTGCCATTTTCCGTCCATCGAGTATTTTAAGGAACTGCTGCCCGAATGAAAAGCAGGACCTGCTGGCATAAAAAAAATCTCTTACCCCCGGGGCAATCGACAATAGTACAACAGGCAGGAATGCCGGCTAAAAATCACCAAACACTCTCCACACAGATGAAGCCGCCGCTATGCACCGCTTGATTTATCCAGGCCAAGCCCGCTGGGTCCTACCCGCTGAAAGTGGTCCTATTCTGGCGACTGATTTCGATGAGGCAGACTGGTGCGCGGACACCACAGCCTCAATGCCGTTTTGCAGCAGGCGTGCCCTGCAGGTGGCATCATGCCCGAGCTAACATGTATTTTTTGCGGTGGTCAAGCCGTGTTGCGCGGCAGGTGAGCCAACGCCCACGTCGCCTGCAGGGACTGCGGGATGGAAACCTCCTCGGAAGAGTACCGGGACCAAATCGAACGCTGGCAGGAAACCGCCGCCACGCTGGCCTTCGGCGGCGGCACGAAAGAGGACAAACCGCCCTCTTCGTCCTGATGTTCTAATAGCGGCACGGAGCGCGGACCAGTTGCGGGTCCTCCAGGCGAGCCGGGCAGACCCCGCCACCAGCCAAGCGGCACCAGCACACGCCGTCGCCCTTTGGCCAAGACCATCCCGAATCCCTTATATCCCCCTACTGCCCTGCGGGTCCGAAGGGTGCAAACCATGCACCCCTGCCCGTGCCCACCACGTACCACAGGAGGTTATCATGAAAAAATCGTCTCTCTTCGCCATCGTCCTCATTTCTCTGCTCTTGTACGGGCAGAGTGTGCTGGCCGCGGCCCGCTCCTGGGAACTCGACGCACCCCATTGCAACGTCTATTTCAGTATCGATCACATCTATGCCAAGGTCCGGGGCCACTTCAAGACCATCGCGGCCACGGTCCACTTCGACCCGGCCAATCTCAAAGAGAGCCGGTTTGACGTCGAAACCCAGGTGGATTCCATTGACACCGGTATCGACCAGCGTGACGACCACCTGCGTTCGCCCGACTTCTTTGCCAGTTCCAGCTATCCGCTGATCACCTTCAAGTCCACCGCGATCACCGATGCAGGCGAGGGAGTCTACCAAGTGGCCGGCACGCTCACGGTCAAGGGAAAAACCCATGATTTGGTCCTGCCCCTCACCTTTGCCGGTGTCAAAGACCACCCGGCCACTCCGGGCAAGCAGGTGGCAGGCTTCAACGGCCACCTGACCGTGGATCGGCTGGCGCTCGGCGTGGGCACCGGAAGATTCCACAAAATGGGGTTGCTCGGCAAGGACGTCGAGGTGCTCGTCACCCTGGAAGTACTGGCTGACAAGCTGTAACCCAAGCCCAGAATAGCGCGCTAGCTCCTGGAAAAATTAATGAAAACAACGCCATGCTTACAGTCGTTGGGCGGTCCCCCGACCGACTGGCCCACTCTGGTCACCGTGGCTTTTGGCCCGCACCACCTCGAGGCCATCCCGGCCATGGTGGCCTGCATGCGGACACACGATACAATCCTGCTCGAAGAGCCGCCCACCCCGGGTTTCAACGCCATGCTCGCGCGTCGTCTGCCGGTTGGGGAATATCTCATGCAGACAGACCCGGGCTTTCCCCGCTTTGCCCGGGCCGCCTGCCAGGCCCTGCAGGACCTTCATGCAGACGGCCACCGCATCCTTCAGGTGGAACCCTTCCTCGACGGGCTGGCCCACATCCACGAACGATTCGCAGACGGTGCCCTGCCCGCGGATATCCTCGCCAATGAGGAACTGCACGACATCTACCTCGCGGAAAAGGAGGCCACAGGAGCACTAATCGCCTTTTACGCGGCTAGCCGCAAGGCCGATTTCCCAGCTCTCATCGAGGCGGTGCTCACCTTTGCTCGCCAGGACGCGGCCCGCATCCGCCTGCGCGACCAGCTGCGCGCCCAGGCGATCGTCGACTTGGCCGGAGCCGGCCGCAGCCTGTACGTCGAGGCCGGATTCATCCATTTCGACCTGTTCCGCCGGCTCAGGGTCGCAGCTCTCCCAAAGGTGAGCGTGGAACCGGTGTTCCTGCTCAAGCCCGAGGTGGACCGGCTAGGAGTACCGCGGCGCAACATCGGCCCGGGCGACGCGCTCACCCTGCACTGCGTCTTCCATGACCGGGTGCCCGCTGGCCGGGCCGCACTGCTGGCCGCGCGCAGCCTGATCGCGGTCCAACTGGTCAGCCAAGAGGAACTGGCACCGGATCCAATCGAGCCCTTTCCCCACTGCGCAGACGACGGCTTGGTCAACCAGCTGGTGGACCGGCTCGACCTTGATCAATGCCGCCGGCTGCACATTCGGATCCAGGGAGAGGATCGCCCCACGGCCCTGCAGCTAGCTGGGCACCTGCCCGCTGAGCGCGGCTGAGCCCCGCTCCTGCAACCGCGTGTCCGCTTTTCCGGAAGCGGACGATTCGCACCTTGACACCATCCCCACTGGCAGGTATGCTTTTACGCACATTGCGTTCAGGTGTCCGTATCAACGGATGAAAAGGGAATCCGGTCAAAAGCCGGGACGGGCCCGCCGCTGTAGCCGGGGACGAGTTTCGCACACAAGCCACTGTTGCCCGCACGGGAACGGGAAGGCGTGGAACAAGGGTGATCCGGAAGTCAGAAGACCTGCCTGAATGATGTCTGTCCTCACGGCACAACGACGGACACAGATATTCCAGCGGTACACAAGGGACATCCTGGATCAGCAGCCACTGATTCAGGATTTTTTTATTTACAGCCAAGCACGGGAAGGAGACAGGTGGAGCGGAGCGAGACGATCGTACTGACCATGTTCGGGACCACGGTCGACTCCGGCCTCAGGGGTCTGCTCGCCATCCGCGACACCGTAGCCCGAACCTGGCCGCAGACCGCGGTGCACCTAGCCTTTACCTCAAAACGCGTCCGCACTCTCTGGCGCGAGCGCGCCGCTCTTGTCTACATGGGACACGGCAGCCGCCACTTTCCGATAGGCGGCCTCTATCTGGAGTTCGCCGCCTGCATGCGCGCGCTCTACCCCGACCTGCTCACCCTGATCGGCACGGTAGACGGCTTCCCGCCGCTCGACACGGTGGTGGGCGAACTGCGCCGCCACAAGGTTGAGCGGGTGGTACCCAAGCCCCTGCTCATTGCCAGCGGCATGCACGCGACTCGCGACCTGACCGGCCCGGGGGAGAGCTCCTGGCAATCGGTGCTGACTGCAGCGGGTTTTACGACCGTTGTCGTGTCCGCCGGCCTCGGCGAGCACCCCGCCTTTGTCGAGCACATTGCTGACGCTGCGGCCGCGGCCAGTCTGGAGATTGCCTGATGATGCGCCCTGCTGCGGCCTCCGCACTCTGGTTGCCGCTTGGCGGGCTGCTCGTGTTCGGCATCTGCTTCTCAGCCACGCTCGGCTTTCTCGACGTGTCCATCCCGGACGTGGTCTCCATTCTTTGGGCCCGACTGACCGGCCAGCCCTTGCCCGCGACCGTGGACGCGGTGGCCGCCACCGTGGTTGCCGACGTGCGTTTGCCACGCATCCTCGCCGCCGTGCTGGTAGGCGGTATGCTCGGGGTGAGCGGCACGGTCTTTCAGGGCATCCTGCTCAACCCGCTGGCCGACTCCTACACCCTGGGCATCAGCACTGGCGCCGCCTTCGGCGCCTCGCTGGTGATTGTCCTGCAGATCTTCGGCCTGGCCCTGCCACAAGCTGTGTCCATACCGGTATTCGCCTTCGGCGGCGGCGTAGCCACCCTGACCGTGGTACTCTTCCTTGCCAGCGGAGACCGCAGCCTCAGCTCCACCAGCCTGATCCTCGCCGGGGTGATTGTCAGCGCTATCCTCTCGGCAGCCATCGGTTTCCTTAAGTTCCTTGCCGACGAGCAGGTGGGCATTATCATCTTCTGGTTGATGGGCAGCCTGGCCGGCGCCACGTGGCCAAACATTTGGCTGCTGGCGCCCACTGCACTGTTTGGCACCCTGGTAATGCTCTTCTACAGCCGCGACCTAAACATCATGGCCACCGGCGACCGAGCCGCTACCTCGTTGGGTGTCCAGACCGTGCGGTTGCGCACTGTCCTGCTCGCGACCGGCACCCTGCTCACCTCGCTGGCGGTTTCGGTGTCCGGGATCATCGGCTTTGTCGGCCTGATCGTGCCGCACCTGCTGCGCCACCTGGCCGGGCCGGACAACCGCCGGCTGATCCCGCTCTCCTTTCTTACTGGTGGGCTACTGCTGCTCATTGCCGACACCATCACCCGGGCGGCACTGCCGGCGGAGGTCCCCATCGGCGTGCTTACCGCGCTACTCGGCGGCCCCTTCTTCTGTATCCTCTTCAAACGACGACAGCGCCATGGCGCAAGCGACTTTTAACCGGACCGGCGGGCCTTTATGGTCGCTCTGTGGCCTGAGCTTCGGCTATGGCGAGCGGCCGGTGCTGCGCGACATCAGCCTGCAACTACCGTCGGGCCAGTGCTACGGTATCCTCGGTCCCAACGGCTGCGGTAAGACCACCCTGCTCGACCTGCTCAGTGGTCTCCTCCAGCCGCGCTCCGGCAGCGTCACCTTCCACGGCCGGCCGCTGCACGCCTGGCCGAAGAAGCAGCTGGCACGGCGACTGGCCCTGGTACCGCAGGACTTCATGGTCCGTTTCGGCTACACCGTGCGTGAGGTGGTGGAGATGGGTCTGCACCCGCACCTGCACCGCTTTGGAGCGCCCACTACGACCGACCTTGCCCTGGTCGACGAAGCGCTCGTCGCCACCGGCATCGTTGATCTAGCCGACAGGCCGGTCACCCGCCTGTCCGGCGGCGAAAAGCAGCGGGTGGCAGTGGCCCGGGCCCTGGCTCAGCGACCCGAAATGCTCCTGCTCGACGAGGCCACCTCCAACCTCGACATCCATCACAGCCTGGAGATCCTCCACCTTATCCGCGAACGCTTCGAACAACACGGCATGCAGGTGGTAGCGGTTATGCACGACCTCAACCTGGCAGCCTTCTTCTGCGACCACCTGATCTTCCTGAAGGACGGTCGGGTACTCCGCCAGGGGCCCACAGAAGAGGTTCTCACCCCGGAAACCATTGCCGCGGTCTATGGCGTCGAAGCCGAGGTACGCAACAACCCCTTTACCAACAGCCGGCAGGTGAGCTTCAGGCTGCCGGCCAAACACTAAACTCCTGCCCCGTTGGTCCTATGCGTAGCCCTCTCCTTTTTCTCACCCTGTTGCTCTGCCTTGTGTTCACTGCCGCGACCCCAGCCGCCACCGTCACTGACAGCGAAAGCAAACCCCTCGCCTTCCCCACCTCTTCCCAACGGATTGTCTCGCTCTGGCCAGCGCACACCGCAAACCTCATCGAACTCG
>JAVEYP010000090.1:0-6749 GCA_034003445.1 Desulfobulbus sp. | reverse complement strand
GGAGGCTTGGTCATCTTCGAGTAGATCACCGTACTGGCTCCACAGGTAGGAGCTGACCGCCTCCCCAGTTGCGTATGTGTTCGCCCGTCGATCGTTGTCGGTGGCGTAGGGGTCGAGTAGGGCCACGCCGTCCGTTACCGGGAAGCGGGCGTCGCAGTGCTGACACATGAGAATGGCAGTTTCGATATCACCGTTCTGCTCTTGGACGATCTCGGCGACCAAGGCCTGTTCGCGCGGCAGGCAGCACGGACAGATGAGCAGATTAAGCAGCTGTTTTTTCATGGGCTCTTTGAAAAGAAATGTGTGCAACAATGGCCCAGGTGATGATGCGGGCTACTTTCCAATACGGGCAAGTTGCTGGATGTGTACCAAAATTTTGACATAAATTACCTGCTGTCCCAAAAACAGTCAATTTTTATTTCCATTGGTACGGCAGGCGCTGCAGGGCCTCGTGCAGCCTAGCAGGCGGGTTTACAAGCGCCGCCGGGTGGGCTAGAATGGCCACTTGTCGATAATCATCTGGCTGGAGACTGAGGCATGGAGAGACGACTGCCGGCGGAGTGGGAGGAACAGGACGCAGTGCTGCTTGCCTGGCCGCATGCGGCCACTGATTGGGCCGATAATCTCGACGTGGTGGAAACCGTGTTCAGTCGCATCACCCAGGCGATCAGCCGGTCGGCGCGAGTCCTCATTGTTGCTCCGCAGGTCGAGCCGGTTCGCGCCCGACTCGCCCGTGACCGCGTTGACCCGGACCAGCTGCTGTTCGTGGCTCTGCCCACAAATGATACCTGGGCGCGCGATTTCGGACCCATCACCGTGCTTGAGGACGGCGCACCAGTACAGCTCGATTTTAGTTTCAACGCCTGGGGCCTGAAGTTTCCGGCTCACCACGACAACCTGGTGACCAGCGGCCTGAGCGCTGCCGGAATGTTTCGACGGCCAGTGCGGATTCCCGGCCTGGTACTCGAAGGTGGCAGTATCGACAGTGACGGCGCGGGCACCCTGCTGACCACCACCGCCTGCCTGCTCAGCCCCAACCGCAACCCGCACCTGGACCGGCTTGGCCTGGAACGCGTTTTCGGCGACCTGCTGGGCGTGTCCCGCGTTCTCTGGCTCGAGCACGGCGCTCTTGTTGGCGACGACACCGACGCGCACATTGATACCCTGGCGCGATTTTGTCCAGACAAGACCATTGCTTACGTACGCTGCGACGATCCTTCCGACGAGCACTATGGTCCATTGGCAGCCATGGAGGCGCAACTGCGCGAGTTCCGCACTGCGACCGGCACCGCCTACAATCTGGTGCCACTGCCCTGGGCGCGGCCGGTGTTTGCTGCCAGTAGTGGACAGCGCCTGCCCGCCACCTACGCTAATTTTCTGGTTACCAATGGTGCCGTGCTCGTGCCTGTTTATCAGGACCCGCAGGACGCAGTGGCGCTGGAGGTGCTTGCCTCTGTCTTTCCGGGTCGGCAGGTCATTGCCATCGACTGTCTGCCGCTCATCGACCAGCATGGCTCACTCCACTGTGTGACCATGCAACTTCCCCGAGGTACCCTGGCATGAGTCTTATAGAGGCAGGCCTGGTGCAGCACCCCTGCACCAGCAACCGGCAGGAGAACATCGACCGCAGTGTGCAGGGTATCCGCACGGCCGCGGACCGCGGAGCACGGTTGGTTGTGCTCCAGGAACTGCATTGCAGCCCATATTTTTGTCAGACCGAGGACCCGGCCTGCTTCGACCTGGCCGAACCAATTCCCGGCCCGAGCACCGAAACCTTTGCTGCGCTCGCTGGGGAACTGGGCGTGGTCATTGTTACCTCACTGTTTGAACGGCGCGCGCCGGGCCTCTACCACAACACCGCTGTGGTACTTGAGGCGGATGGCAGCCTGGCCGGCAGGTATCGCAAGATGCACATCCCCGATGATCCTGGCTATTATGAGAAGTTTTATTTTACGCCTGGTGACCTTGGCTTCACGCCCATCGACACCTCGGTTGGCCGCCTGGGCGTGCTCGTCTGCTGGGACCAGTGGTTCCCAGAGGCAGCCCGGTTGATGGCCCTGGCGGGCGCGGAACTGCTCATCTACCCCACGGCCATCGGCTACGACCCAAACGACACTGCCCAGGAGCGGGCCCGCCAGCGCGATGCCTGGATCACTGTGCAGCGCGGTCACGCCATTGCCAACGGTATTCCGGTGCTCAGCGTCAACCGGGTCGGCTTCGAACCTGATCCGTCTGGGGTCGGCGCAGGAGCCATGTTCTGGGGAAGCAGTTTCACCGCCGGGTGCCAGGGTGAACTGCTCGCCGTGGCTGGCGAGGAAGAGGAGGTGTTGGTAGTGCCGGTGGACCTCGACCAAACCGAACGAGTGCGGCGCATCTGGCCCTATCTGCGTGACCGGCGGATCGACCAGTACCGCGACCTAGCGCTCCGCTACCGCGACCAGCCCTGAGCCGGGGTGGCGCGCATCAACATCAACCAACGAACAACAGCCCGGCGTGGGCCAGGCAAGGAGGCGAGTATGCAGGTGATTGTCGATCTGTGCGTGGTGCCCATGGGCGTCGGCGTGTCCGTTTCCAGCTATGTGGCCGAGTGCCAGCGGGTGCTCGAGGCAGCCGGTCTGCAGTCCCAGCTGCACGCCTACGGCACCAACATTGAAGGCGAGTGGGATGATGTCATGGGCGCAATCAAGCGCTGCCACCAGCGTATCCACGAGATGGGCGCGCCGCGCATCACCACCACCATCAAGCTCGGCACGCGCACCGACCGCGACCAAAGCATGAGCGACAAGGTGCGCAGCGTCAAAGATAAATTGGCCTAAAATGGTAGGCAGCGCATTGGGTTTGCCAGCGTTGAAGACTTCGGGTAAGTTGGCTAACCGGCGGCCGGTCCCCCGTACCGAGGAAGCCTGCACGGGGCAAGGAGTGGCGGTGGTCTTTGGCCGGCTGCGCGCCGGCCTCTTCGGCATCTGCATGGCCGCCCTAGTCGCTGTCATGCCGGCCTGCAGCGATGAGCAACCTCAAATGGAGACTGTTGTGAGCGAAGTGAACAACCTGGATCGACCAGAAATCGTCGACGTCCTCTTTCATCCGATCAAAACGGGCCGAGTACCTGGTCCCGAGGGCAGCGTCGACATTGACATTACCGTCGCCGAGGGGGTTAGCCTGGGCTGCCGGCTGTTCACCAACAGCCTGATCGCGCCCACCTTGATCTTCTTCCACGGCAACGGCGAGACCGTGCCCGACTACGACGGTATCGGGCCCTTCTACGTGCAGGAAGGGATGAATTTCCTGGTCACCGACTACCGTGGCTATGGCTGGTCCACGGGCAAGCCGCTCACCAGCGCCATGTTGGCGGACAGCAACTCCTTGTTCCTACAGTTAAAGGATTGGCTGGCGGCCAACGGCTACACGGGCCCGCTGTTCGTCATGGGTCGTTCCCTAGGCAGTGCCAGCGCCATCGAGGTGGCGGTGAGCCACAGCGACGACCTCACCGGCCTGATCATCGAGTCCGGCTTTGCCCAAACCCTGCCGCTGGCGAAGACCCTGGGCGTTGACCTCGAACAGTTCGGCATCACCGAGGAAATGACCTTTGCTAATGCCAGCAAGATCGAACGATTCATCAAGCCAACCTACATTCTCCACGGCCAGCGCGATCAGCTGATACCCCTGTGGCAGGCGGAAACCCTGGCGGCCCGGAGTGGCGCTAAGAACAGAGAGTTTCAGGTCGTGCCCGGCGCAGACCACAACACCCTCATCGCTGTGGCCGGCCGGGTCTATTTTCAGGCCATCAGCCAGTTTGTCCAGAAGGCGGCCGGCATCGCGCCGGACTGGCGCGATCGGCGCCGTGCGTTCAAGGCAAAGCAGGCCGAGCAGGCAGGGCGCTGACTGGGTTGAGTCATGGTCGGCAAGCGTAAGGGGTACCTGAGTTGGGACGAGTACTTCATGGCCGTGGCGCTGCTCTCCGGCCAGCGTTCCAAGGATCCGAACACCCAGGTTGGGGCCTGTGTGGCCAACGATCAGAACAAGATCGTTGGCGTAGGCTACAACGGTTTTCCTCGAGGCTGCTCGGACGACGTGCTGCCCTGGGCACGCGAAGGTGACTGGCTCGACACCAAGTACCCCTACGTCTGCCACGCCGAGCTCAACGCGGTGCTCAACTCTATTATCCTCGACCTGCGCCGCTGCCGGCTCTACGTGGCCCTGTTCCCGTGCAATGAATGCACCAAGGTGATCATCCAGGCCGGCATCAGAGAGATCATTTACCTCTCTGACAAGTACCAACAGACCGACTCGGTGCGCGCCTCCAAGATCATGTTAGAGAAGTCCCAGACCGCCTTCCGCCAGTTCGTCCCGTCCCGGGACACGGTCTTGCTTGACTTCCGCGTTGCCTGAGGGCGATCCCGTGCCAATGGACCCAACCGCCCCGCGACCCGCCGCTATCACCACGGAATACATTGAACTGGACAAGCTCCTTAAGCGCGAAAACCTCGCGGCCAGCGGCGGCCAAGCCCGTGCGCTAATCGATCAGGGCTTGGTGCGCGTGAACGGTGCGGAGGAGACACGCCGGCGACGCAAGTGCCGTCCCGGCGATGTGGTGGCCTTTGCCGGGACGATCCTGCGGGTGGAGGCCCTGTCCCGCAATAACGGGACAGGAATGGACGAGTAGGGTCGTTTTAGCGGGTCAGCAGGCGCAACGCCTCTTGGTAACGGCTCTTCGTTTTGGTGAGGATCTCCACAGGCAGGGGCGGCGGCGGTGGCTGCTTGTCCCAGGCCAGGGTACTCAGAAAGTCGCGCAACAACTGCTTGTCATAGCTCGGCTGGCCCCGGCCGGGCTCGTACTGGTCGAGCGGCCAGAAGCGCGATGAGTCCGGAGTGAGCACTTCGTCGATGAGCAGGAGCCGGTCACCGTCCAGGCCCATCTCGAACTTGGTGTCCGCAATGATGATTCCCCGCGTGCGGGCGTAGTCAGCAGCCCGCTGATAGAGCTCGACAGATATTTTCGCCATTCGGTCGGTGAGCTCTATGCCGACCATCTCCCGCATCCGCGCCAGCGAGATGTTCTCGTCGTGCAGCCCTTGTTGCGCCTTGGTGGACGGCGTGAACAGCGGTTCCGGAAATTTGTCCGACTCCCGCATGTCCGCAGGCAGGGCAAAGCCGCAAACCGTGGTATCCTTCTGGTACGCACTCCAGAACGAACCGCTCAGGTAGCCGCGCACGATGCACTCTACCGGCACGACCCGGGTCCGCCGCACCAGCATGGAGCGGCCTGCCAACTGATCACGGTACTCGTGGCAGACCTCCGGAAACTCGTCAATGTTGGCACTGATCAGGTGGTTGGGGACGATATCTCCAAGAAGCTGAAACCAGAACAGCGAGATCTCGGTGAGAATTCTGCCCTTGCCCGGCACCGAGTCTGTCATGACCACGTCATAGGCAGAGATGCGGTCCGTGGCGACCATCAGCAGATTGTCCTCGTGACCGGGGATTTCATACATGTCCCGCACCTTACCCCGGTGCAGCAGACGCAGGTTCGGGCAATCGCTAGTAATGACAGTCTCTGTCATGGATGTTTCTCCAAGTGAGGTTCATGATGTTACGGGTAATGAACGCCGGGCCCCAGAACGGCGCTCAGCACAGAGAGGAGAGGCCTGCTTGACAAGCTCCTCCGGCGGCTTATTATTTTTCAATTGAGTGACAACACGCACCCCCAACAGGAGGCACAGCATGACTTTTATACGATTTGCAGACCGCCCGACCTTCCGCAACGCGTGGGCCGAGTTCGAAAGGATACGTCAGGGGCTCGACGAAATCTCGCGCTCCTACACCGAAAAGGGTCAATCTTCGGGCCGGGCCAACGTCTATCCGGCGCTCAACATCTACGAGGAGCCGAACCGACTGGTGATCACCGCCGAGTTACCTGGCGTTCGGGTGGAGGACCTCGGACTGGCCATCGAAGGCGACACCCTGAGTATTCAGGGCAAGCGCGACACCCGCCAGGGTGAGGCCAACCTCTCGTATCATCGCCGTGAGATCGAGGCCGGCAGTTTCAGCCGCGCCGTAGCCCTGCCCGTCAAGGTGGACCCGGAGCAGGTCAACGCCCGCCTGGTGAACGGTATCCTTACCGTTACCCTGAACAAGGCGTCCGCTGCCAGCCCCCGCCAGATAAAAGTCAACGCCGCCTAGGAGGGTTATGTTATGAGCGAACAGGAACTAAAAATCCAGGAAAAAAAGGCGGCCTGCCCTGCCGGGGAGACCACCTCGAACGAAACATGTTTTGCACCGCAGGTCGACATCTTCGAATCTGAGCAGGAGGTGACCGTGGTCGCCGACCTGCCCGGCGTAACCCCGGAGGGGGTCGACCTCTCGCTCGAAGACAGCATCCTCACTATCCGAGGGCAACGGGCCCCGTCCGCGCAGACCGGCCGGGTGATCCTTGAAGAGTACGAGAGCGGCCACTACTTGCGCCGTTTCACCGTGGCCGAGACCATTGATCAGGATCGCATCGAAGCCTCGCTGATCGACGGCGTGCTCCGCGTGCGCCTGCCCAAGGCCTCACCGGCGCAACCGCGTCGCATCGAAGTCAAACTCAGCTGAGCGCGCCATAACCTATTGAGCGGGCAGTAGCCGGCGCCCAAGGTGCCGGCTACTGCCGCAGTTCCGGGCAGGCCGGATTTTCGTAGTTGGTCAGGACCGCCACCAGGGAGCCGACGACGATTCGCGAACGAATCTCCACCGGCACGCGGCACTGGTCG
>JAVEYP010000089.1:0-6770 GCA_034003445.1 Desulfobulbus sp. | reverse complement strand
ACCTGGGCACCATGATCGACCGGACTCATAAGGAGCTGACCGGAGAGGATATCGCTGAGATCACCGCCAGCTACCACGCGTGGCGGGGTGAAGCACAGGATAGTGGCTACGAAGATGTGCCGGGGTTCTGCAAGGCGGCGACATTGGCGGAGATCAAGGCTAAAGACTTTGTCCTCACTCCGGGACGGTATGTCGGGGCGGCTGAGATTGAGGATGACGGTGTGCCATTCGAGGAAAAAATGACTGAGCTAACCCAAACCCTATATCGACAGATGGCAGAGTCGGAAAAGCTCGACATCGTGATTCGGCAGAATCTGAAGGTGTTGGGTTATGGGGAATAGTTGCTTCAATCTAGAACCTCTGGAAAACATGGCAAGCATCCATGATTCCGAGAGGGTCCCAGTTAAAAGAAGTGTTCGGAAACCCGGCCCATACCCATACTATGGGGCCTCGGGGATCACTGATTATGTTCATAATTATCTGTTTGACGGTGACTACGTACTGCTTGCTGAAGATGGTGATAATCTCAGATCCAGGAGCACGCCTATTGCATTTATGGCACGGGGGCAATTCTGGGTCAACAACCATGCCCATGTTCTAAAAGGGAAGAACGGCAATAATACCGATTTCATTTGCTATGCACTTCAGATAGCAGATGTTTCAAGCTACATATCAGGCTCTACAAGACCAAAGATAACGCAAAAGGACATGCGGAAGATTCCACTCTTTTGCCCTTCGGTTGAAACACAAAAATCCATCGCCCACGTCCTCGGCTCCCTTGACGACAAAATCGAACTCAACCGCCAGATGAACGCCACGCTGGAGGCGATGGCACAGGCCCTGTTCAAGAGCTGGTTTGTCGATTTTGACCCGGTGATCGACAATGCCCTGGCCGCCGGCAACCCCATCCCCGAACCCTTTCAAGCCCGAGCCAAGACCCGACACAAATCCTCAGGACAGCGGATTTGGACGCCCGATGAGGGCGCCCGCAGGGCGAGCACCAGGGATGGTGCGAGTCAACCTCTGGGCGACAAACGCAAGCCCCTACCCGAAGCGATCCAAAAACAGTTCCCCAACCGTTTTGTCTTCACCGAGGAGATGGGCTGGATTCCAGAGGGGTGGGAAGTAAAATCCATAGGTGATGCCTTGGAGCTCGCATATGGGAAATCTTTACCTGCAACAAAACGAGTCAACGGGGATATCCCTGTTTATGGGTCCGGCGGTATCTCTGGGGCTCACGATGAAAAGCTTGTGAATGGTCCTGGGATTGTTGTTGGAAGAAAAGGAACAGTTGGCTCTTTGTATTGGGTAGAAAGAGATTTTTTCCCTATCGACACTGTTTTCTATGTGATCGCCAAGATCAACATTCCTCTTTACTGGATATATCAATCATTACAACTCATTGATATTAAAAATATGGGAGCAGACTCTGCTGTTCCTGGAGTCAATAGAAATGCTGTTTATGCAAGTCAGCTTGTTTTACCTGTGATTGAGATTTTGCAAAAATACCTTGGTCAAATCGACTCTAATATTGCGAAACGAAATACCCTTACAGTTCAGAACCACACGCTTTCAAATCTTCGCGACACCCTCCTCCCCAAACTCCTCTCCGGCCAACTCCGCATCCCAGACGCCGAAAAACTCATGGCAGACGCCCTATGAGCAAATTCACCGAGGAAAAGCTCGAACGGGCGATCATTGCCCTGCTGGAGGAGCAAGGCTACCCGCACCACAAGGGCGAGTCGATTGCTCGCCAGCCAAGCGAGGTGCTGATCAGGACCGACCTCCAAACCTTCCTCGCCCGTCAATACGCCCATGACGGGATCACCACGGTTGAAATCGCAGCCATCATCCGCCGGTTGGAGATGCTCAACCCAGCCGATCTTTACGACTCGAACAAGACCATCTGTAAACTGGTTGCTGACGGCCTCCTGCTCAAGCGCGAAGACCGCAGCCAAAAAGACCTGTACATCCAGCTGATCGACTACACCGAGCTGCCCCAACAACGCTGGCCCCGCGATGGCGAGGTGGAGACCATCCTGGCCGAGGAGGCCGCGGTCTACGCGAGCGACGCCAACATCTACCGAGTGGTTAATCAACTGGAGATCGAAGGAAGAGAAAAGCGTATCCCGGACACCATCCTCTATATCAACGGCCTGCCGCTGGTGGTGTTTGAGTTCAAGAGCACAGTCCGCGAAGAGGCCACCATCCACGATGCCTACCAGCAGCTCACCACTCGCTACGCCCGCGATATCCCTGAGCTGATGAAATACAATGGCCTGTGCGTGCTCAGCGATGGCGTCAACAGCAAGGTGGGGTCGCTGTTTGCCCCTTATGAGCTTTTCTACACCTGGCGCAAGGTGACCGGCAACGAGGTGATCGGCCAGGACGGCATCAACGGCCTGCACACCATGATCCAGGGCTTGTTTGATAAGAAGCGGTTGCGCGAGGTGCTGCGCCATTTCATCTACTTTCCTGATGTCTCCAAGCAAGAGGTCAAGGTGGTCTGCCGCTATCCGCAGTATTACGCGGCAACCAAGCTCTACCAAAATATCAAGGAACACCGCAAACCCGGGGGCGATTATCAAGGAACACCGCAAACCCGGGGGCGATGGCAAGGGCGGCACCTACTTTGGCGCGACCGGCAGCGGCAAGAGCTTTACCATGCTCTTTTTGACCCGGCTGTTGATGAAGAGCGCCGAGTTTGCCAGCCCGACTATTGTGCTGATTACCGACCGCACCGATCTGGATGATCAGCTCTCACGACAATTTACCAATGCCAAGGACTATATCGGCGACCAGGTGGTGGTGAGTGTGGAGAGCCGCGCCACGTTGCGGGAGCGGCTCAAGGGCCGAAACAGCGGCGGCGTGTTTTTGACCACCATCCACAAGTTCAGCGAAGATACCGAACTGCTCAGCGAACGCGACAACATCATCTGTCTTTCGGACGAGGCGCACCGCAGCCAGGTGAACCTGGACCAAAAGGTGCGGGTGACCGAGGACGGGGTGCAGCGCAGCTATGGCTTTGCCAAGTATCTGCACGATTCCCTGCCCAATGCCACCTATGTCGGCTTTACCGGCACCCCCATCGACGCCACCCTGGATGTGTTTGGCGAGGTGGTGGACGCCTACACCATGACGGAATCGGTGCAGGATGAGATCACGGTGCGCATCGTCTATGAGGGACGGGCCGCCAAGGTGGTGCTCGACAACAAAAAGCTCGAGGAAATTGAAGAATACTATGCCGAATGCGCAGAAGACGGGGCCAGCGACTACGCCATTGAGGCGAGCAAAAAGGCCAATGTTCGGATGAGCGCCATCCTGGGCGATCCGGACCGGATCAAGGCCGTGGCCGCTGATTTTGTCCAGCATTACGAAAAACGGCTGGAAGAGGGCGCCACGGTTAAGGGTAAGGCCATGTTTGTCAGCAGCCGGCGCGAGACCGCCTATGCCTTGTACAAGGAGCTGATCGCCCTGCGGCCCGAGTGGAACCAGGTGCTGGCCTGCGAACAAGGGGCAGAGCTGAGCGCACACGAGCAGCAGAGCATCAAGCCGATGGAGCGGGTGAAGATGGTCATGACCCGTGGCGCGGACGATGAGAAAACCCTCTACGACCTGCTGGGCAGTCGGGAGTATCGCACAGAGCTGGATCGCCAGTTCAAAAACGCCAAGTCGAACTTCAAGATCGCCCTGGTGGTGGATATGTGGCTGACCGGCTTTGACGTGCCGTTTCTCGACAGCATCTATATCGACAAGCCGATCCGGCGCCACAACCTGATCCAGACCATCTCGCGGGTCAACCGCAGGTACCAGGGCAAGGAAAAGGGACTGGTAATCGATTATATCGGCATCAAGAAACAAATGAATTTGGCCCTGGCTCAGTACAACCAAGCCGATCAGCAGAACATCGAAGAGGTGGGACAGTCGATTATTGTGGTCAAGGATCAGCTCGACCTGCTGAAAAAGATGTTCTACCGGTTCGACGCTCGGCCGTATTTCACCGGCAGCCCGCTTGAACAGCTCAACTGCCTGAATAGGGCGGCAGAGTATGCGCAGCTGACCGACACGATCGAAAAACGGTTCATGCAGTTGGTCAAGCGGCTCAAGGCGGCCTATGACATCTGCTGCGGCTCAGAGGGGGTGCAGCAGCAGGAGCGCGACCAGGTCCATTTTTACCTGGCAATTCGCTCCATCGTGATCAAGCTCACCAAAGGCAACGCCCCTGATGCGGCAACTCTCAATGCCCGGGTGCGCGAGATGATCAAGGAGGCCCTGCGAAGCGACGGGGTGGAAGAGATCTTTAAAATGGGAGAAGACGCAGCAGGGGCAACAGACATCTTTGATGAGGCCTACCTGGCCAAGATTGAGAAGATTAAATTGCCCAACACCAAGATCAAACTGCTGCAGCAACTGCTGGCCAGGGCGATTGAAGACTTTAAGAAGGTGAACAAGACCAAGGGCATCGACTTTGCCAAAAAGTTTAAGGCGCTGGTTGATCACTATAATGAGCGTAAAGAAGACGATGTGCTGGTCAGCACTGTGCTGGACGACCTTTCAAACGAGATCGTTGATCTGATCCACGCCCTGAAAAAAGAGCGGGAATCCTACGCTGATCTGGGCATCGACCTGGAGGAAAAGGCCTTTTATGACATCCTGAAAGGACTGGCCATCAAGTACGACTTCAGCTACCCGGAGGAGAAGCTGCTGGTCCTGGCCAAGGCGGTCAAAGAGGTGGTGGACGATAAGGCCAAATACACGGATTGGAACCGGCGAGACGACATCAAGGCCGGGCTCAAGGTTGGCCTGATCCTGCTCCTGGCCGACCATGGCTACCCGCCGGTTGATCGGGACGAGGTGTATAAGGAGATCTTTGAGCAGGCTGAAAACTTCAAGAAGTATCAGCAGAGTTGAGCTGGCAACAAGCGAGATAGTGGCGCACTGGGTTTCCCGGACCAATACCCCGTGGGCGTGTCCGCAGCGTGGGTGCCTGGCCGCGGACACGGCCCTGGGGATAGCCTGAGCAATGCGGCCTCTACTCCTTGTTCGACTCTTTGGTCAGTTCCTCCTCGGCCCAGGACAGGGCGGCCATGGCGCGCGGGAAGCCCATGGTGGCCATCAGCAGGAGGAGAGTATGGCGGATCTCGTCGGGAGTCGCCCCAGCCTTGAGGGCACGGCGGGTGTGTGAGCAGACCGAGCCCTCGGACTGCATGGCCGCGGCCGCGGCCAGTTGGATCAGCTGCGTGGTCCTGCCTTCGAGCGGACCTGCGGTGCGCAGGGTTGTGCCAAGACGTTCGACACTGGCGATGACCTCTGGGTACTGCTCGCTCACCTTGAGGTAGAATGAGGGTTTGTCGTTTTTGTCGTTTGTTGCCATGGATGACTCCTTGGGTAAGAGAAAGGGACTGGAAAAGGCTGATGACTGCTAACGCCCGGGGAACCGGCTTAAGGGCGGGTGGCCACCACCTGCACCACTGCAGCGAGGCCGTGGTGGAGTCGGCCCTCCTGGACCTCGCGCTCGAGTTCAACCGCGTGGAGGAAGTCCAGGCCGGCCAGTTCGCTTCGCAGGGTCGCAAGCGTCATAAGCCTGTCCTTATCTGGCGGACCGCCGGTCCCGTGGCGCAGTTGGGCCGGGGTGTAGGCCTCGAGGACGAACACGCCTCCGGGCCGCAGCCCGTGGACACAACGACGGTACAGGTTGGCGCGGATGCCTGGCCAGGGGTGGCAGAAAATAGAGACAATGGCGTCCCATTCACCCGGCAGGACGGGAAAGTCGGCCAGATCGGTGGCCACGGTCTCGATCTGCACACCGCGCTCTTCCGCTAATCGCCGGGCCTTGGCCAGACCGACTGATGACGCATCAACCGCCACCACCGAGCACCCCCGCGCGGCCAGGAACACGGCGTTACGGCCCTCACCCTCGCCCAGGCTGAGCACCCGCCCGGGCGGGATACGGTCGGCCATGGCGGCCAGGAAGGTGTTTGGCTCGGTGCCAAAGATAAACTCGTCGGTGGCGTAACGTTTGTCCCACATGGGTACTCTCCGGTAAGATTTTCGCTGCAGCGCGGGCTCAGCTCGGCGGATGGTTGGCCGGCTGGCCCCCCTTCCTGGTGTGCTCCAGGGTGGACATCACCATAGCCACCATGGAAGGGACATCGCCCAGGTTGGCGGGCAGGATCAGCGTGTTCCCCTCCTTGGCCAATTTGCCGAACTGGTCGAGGTACTTCTTGGCCACCTCCAAGTTGGCAGCGTCCTTGCCGCCAACCACGCTCAGGCTCTCGGCAACCCGGCGAATGCCCTCAGCGGTCGCCTCGGCCACCCTGAGGATCTCCTGGGCCTGACCGTCGGCCTCGTTGATGCGCCGCATCTTCTCGCCCTCGGAACGCGCGATGGCCTCGGATCGCTCACCCTCGGAGCGGTTAATCATAGACTGCCGCTCGCCCTCGGACTTGGCGATCTCGGCCCGCTTCTCGCGCTCGGCCCGCATCTGCTTCTCCATGGCCTCAAGCACGCTCTTGGGCGGCTGGATGTCCTTGATCTCGTAGCGCAGCACCTTCACGCCCCAATTCTGCGAGGCCTCGTCAAGAGCATCGACCACCTGCTGGTTGAGGATCTCGCGGGCCTCAAAGGTGTTGTCCAGGGTGATTTTGCCGATGGCCGAGCGCAGGCTGGTCTGAGCCAGCTGGGCCACTGCGTAGTGGTAATTTTCGATGCCGTAAGCAGACAGCCGGGAATTGACCACCTGCAGATAGAGGCAGCCGTCGACCTCCATG
>JAVEYP010000088.1:0-6771 GCA_034003445.1 Desulfobulbus sp. | reverse complement strand
GGACCGCGGCCTGCTGGTCGCCGCCGCTCTCCAGGGCGCGGATCAGGTGGTGGACCATCTCCCAGGCGGTGAGCCGGCCATCCTGCGTCGGGTCCCATTCCGGGTCCAGTTCGTCAGGCTTGAGCAGCCGGACCTTGCCGCCCTTGGATTCGATGATGCCGGCCTCGACCATGCCGCCGACGCTGGTGTTCTTGGCCTTGGACAGGGTTTCGGCGGTGCCGAAGTCCCCGGCGGTGAAGCCATACTGGTCGAACCAGGTGATGGCCCAGCGACTGTCCGCGTCGAAGTCGCCCTCCTGCTCGGCCAGGGTCTCGTCGAGCACCTGGTTGATCAGGCTCAAGGCTTCGCGCACAGAGAGCGGCTTGCCCTCGGCGTCGAGCACCTGGCGGAAACGGGTATAGACCGCCATGCCTGGGCCGATGGCCGCCTGGGCCAGGTCCACCGGGGCGATGTTGCCGCGCTGCAGGTGGGCCAGGGCCTGAGGCAGTTCTTCTTGCAGGGTGGCCACGAACTCGCGGCGGGTAACGACCCTGGCCTCTGCCGGACGCTTGCGGCAGACGAGGATAACGCTGGAGGCCAAGGCGTTGAATGCCTTCTTGAGGTTACCGACCAGTTCTGTTCGCATTGGCCAGGTGCCGGAAATGGCGAAACCTGCCTCGATGACGGCGGCGAGAAAAGTATCCCAGCCGGTGTTGGTTGTTCCCTCATGTCCATCACTTTCGGACTGCTTGAAGGCGTAGTAGATGGTGACTGGGAAGGCTGGGTGGGATTGTTCAGCCAAGCGATGCATGGCCTGGGTCATGCCTTCGAGGAAAAAGGCCTCGGCTTTTTCCTTGCTGCCGTGGCGGTAGGGCGTGGCGACCAGTTCTTCTGCCTTGGGTACGGCCATGGTGGCGAACAAGTCTGGAAACGCCGGCCGTTGGGAACGTCGCATCCAGACGTAAAAATAGTCCGAGAGGTCAGCGTACCCGATGTTGTCATAGTAAGGCGGATCAGTCGAAACAACCCTATCCATCGCCAAACTTGTCTTTGCCGCATCTTGCTGTGATGCCCGTCCAATCAGCGACCGTTGAGGAAATCGTTCAAGTACCTTCCCGACCGCATGGGGCGTGATTCCAAAACCGCCGCCAGCACTGGATACCGGATTGGCTTCCGCGAAGTCCCAGACCATTGGTATTGCTTGACGAGAAAAGCCTTGCGTAAGTCGATCGGGATCTTTCTGCCATGTGGCTTGGGTTGTGTTTGTAAGGGTCGCCTTGTCTAAACAAAAGGCTAAATACACGCCCAAAGCATCCGCATAGGCACTCGCACCAACGCCGCCTTCATTCATGGATTTGCCGTCATCAACCCTGCCGGCCTGGACGGCGTCACGCTGCACCAGCGCCCGCGCTTCCTGCACCAAGTCCGAGAAGGTGGTCAGGGTTACAAGCTGCCGTGGGGTGAAGAGGTCACCATACGTTTTCAGACCATATAGCGGCGGCGAAAACCATCGCGGATTTTCTGGCATGGCTACCTCCGGCTTCCAATCCGGGGTTGCTGTCGAAGCCACTGATTCCATTTCCGGAGTCGGCTCCAAATAGACTCGCCCACGCTGTCCTTCCGCGACAACGGCCATCAGCCTTGCGCCCATCCGCCCCTGCTTTGCCTCGTCATAAATGTGAGCGGAAGCGATGGGGACCCCTGACATAAGGCACTTGAAGTTGGCGCCGCGAGAGAGCTTGGTCCCGTTTTTCGCCCCAACAGGGTCCTCCGGCCTACCCACCTTCACCGTGAACTGGAAAATGTCGCCCTCGATCACCGGCTCCACATAGGCCTCCTTGCCGGTCTTGGTGGAGAGCATAAAGGTCGAGGCCAGCGGCACCTCCACATGGGCAAAAGCCGGGTTTGGGCTGTGCACGGTCCGTGCCCAGATCCAGGCGATCACGGTCAGCGACTGGTCCAGGTAGGGCTTGAGGTCCGGCCGCTCCGTCACCATCTCGGCGGTGATCCGCACCTTGGGATACAGGTGGCCGATGCGGCGTTCGGCCTCGTCCCGCATCCACCGGCCGTAATAGCGCACGTCATCGGCCAACCCCTGGGCGCCGGCCCACTTGCGCAGGGACCGCTCCGCCGCGGACTTGGCCTGCCAGTCCGGGTTGACCGGTTCCCGGCCGGCAAACCTGGGCGGGATCTCGATCATCGCCTTGTTGATCAGCACCGCAACCGGGTTGAGGTCTGAGGCGTAGCTTTCCAGGCCGAGCCGCTGCGCTTCCAGCGGCAGCGCCCCGCCCCCGGCAAAGGGATCGTGGAAGGCAGGCAATTTGTTTCGGTCGAACAGTTCGCCCGCCCGCGGATGGTCGGCATGTTCGGCGCAGGCCCGTCGCCAGCTCCGCCAGATCTCGTCCCGGGCGCGCTGCAGCACCTCCTCGTTGGTGGTGTTCTCCCACTGCACCATATCCTCGATGATCTTGGACAGGCGCTGCCGCTCTTTTTCCTGGGCTTTTTCCGTCGGGAACAGGTCCGGGTAGCTGGACGGGTCGTCCACCATCTGGGCGAACAGAACCGCCCGTGCCGCCGCCAGCGGCCGCCTGGCCCACCACAGGTGAAGGGTGCTCGGGTGCCCGTGGCGAATGGATTTTTCCTTGGCACAGGCCGTGTTGATGGCCTCCAGCGGCAGGGCCACTTCGATCAGTTTCTTCTTCATGGGGCGCGGAGGGGGAATTGTTGTCAGGCCATCAGGGAGCCGGCTGCGGCAACCACGGTCGACCAGATGTTCCGGTGGTTCTTGTTGTAGAGGTCCATCAGGTCGTGGGTCTTTGCTTCAGTGCGGATCCAGACGAACCCTGAAGTTTCCAGACAAACCATTGGCTTGCCATTCTTTCGCAGGAACCAGAACCGGTATGAGGGTTGACCCAAGAGATCATTCGCCAACGTGACCCTGAGACGTTCCTGCGCCTGGGGGAAGTGGGCAAAATCCTGGACGACACCTCCACCGTAGCCGGAGGTGTCACCCATGCCGTTCCGACATTCCCACTCATGAATGCCCAGCGTGGCATGGGTAAGGAAGGTGGCGATGAAACGATAGACAAGCGTTGTCGGCGTGCTGGGAGGTTTTTTGTTCACTATCGGAAAGCCGAGTTGTTGGCCTATGTTGTCAAGAGCCGTTTTGGGATCGTTAAACAGGTCATCCCATTTCTCATGTACTGATTGCTCTCCTCTCAGAAAATAGAGGGCTCCTGATATGTTGAAATCAGCAATCAGATGGGGATGTTTCTCTTCGCAGAGCGACAGACAGTCAGCTTGTCCACCGCCTGGGTGTGTTTCAATTATCTTAAATCTCCCGGGGTGGCGCCTGTATAGTTCACTGACCGCACGCCACCTGCCGATTTCACTCATCTGTCTGTTCATGGAATTTCCCTCGCCGAGTGGCGTACTGGAAGTTTGGTGACGAAGAATTCGTCTATCGCATCGACCAGTAAGGCCACTGCAACGCCTGTCTTTTGGGCAGAACCACCTGCCCGCCCAAAAAAAAGGGGCCTGGTGTGCACCACCCTGACCCCCAAAAAGTAACCTACCGGGGTGCGCGTGACAGGCGGCAACCTGCAGAGGCGTGGTGGGTGTTGTTTGATCGGAATACCTTTCTATAGAGGAGGGCGCCCTGCGTGTCACGGTCAAACCATCCGCCAGCACGGTCGACCGCCCCGGCGAAGTCGTGACGTTGGCTGACACCATAGGCCTCCGGCCTGTGCCAGATCAGAACCCGGCTCGCGCTACCCTCCTTCTGAGCACACGTCATTTTGGTGAGAGCGGGAAGAACCACCGGCCATTCTTCAGAAAGGGCTTCGCCGACACCCGATATTGCCCCATGTAGATAGAGTTCTTGAACAGGTAGATGGGTGTGTTCTGGTTGGTGAAGGCGTCGTACAGTTTCTTGTTGCCGTAGATCAGTTTCTGCTCGCCCTTGCCCGTATTCTGGCCCTGAAAGAGGATGGTGTTGCCCAATTCCACGTCCTGGTAGCTCGACTGGCGATCATTGCTGAACAGGACGATTTCTCCTGCCGCGGACGACTTGATGCCGGCCCGACCCTTGTAATCGAAATCGAACATCCTCTCGAGTTGCTTGTCCGAGTACTTCTGGCCGAGCCGCAAGGGCTTGCTGTTGAATGACAGCTGCGGTGCCGAGGGCTGCTCCTGCACGGTCTGGGCCGGTGCGGCCTGGATGGACACCTCCCGAGGTTGCACAGCCGGTGGAGGCGTGGATGGGGCCGCCGCATATCGTGAGGACTGCTCCTGGACCGTTGCAGTAGTCTCGGCGGGCAGCCGGGGTTGCGATACAACAGCCTGGCGGGCCGGGATGTCCCGGTGCGGCGCCGGACTCTGCCGCTCCATTTGGGCAACCGGCCTGTCCGCCCCTTCGCGGACAACGGTGTCCTGCTTCGAGAAAAAGAAGTGGAACCCTGCCCAGGCAGCGAGAACAACAGTGCCGAGCTGAACTATCACCAGCGGGCCACCGAGCATGGTCAGCGTCCAGCCCACTGCCAGGATAATGGCGATGATGAACACGATCTTGCCGCCAAAATACGCCCCAACAAGCACGATGGCGGCGATGGCAATCTGGAAGGCGATGACGGGTGGACTGAACATGGGCAATCAATCTCCTCTCGCGGCAGGGCCGTTGTGCTGGTGCGCCGATCCGGCAGGCTCATGCCGGCTCATGACGGCGCCCCTGCCCTGGCGATCAGCCCGGCGAAATCGTAGTTGACACTGGTGACGTCAAAATCCGGCTCCCGCTGGAACGGCCGGCGCAGGTAATGGACCCGGTGTTCGTGCTCGTCCAGGAACTCGACCACGGCCAGGATGAAGTCATCCGGCTTGTTCATGGAGGTGAGGATCTCGTTGCGGGTCACGGTGATGGACTGGGCACCGGTGATGCGGCCCTTGACTTCGATGAAGCGTAACCGGCCGGTCCCTGGAATGCGGCTTTCGATATCATAGCCCAGCTTTTCCGTTTCGCGGTCCACAGGGTCATACCCGAGCCTGCGCTCGATGTCCATGATGATACCCCGGGCGCGGGCTGCCGCGACCATGGTGTCCACCGGGTGCGTGCCCGGCTGTTCCTTCCCGATCATGGTTGCAATGAGGCCGGCAGGAACGATGAGCGAGCCGCCGATCACCACCGGCGGCAGGGGTGAGATCTGTGCCTCGAGACGGAGATCCTCCAGTCGCTTCTGCAGTCTGGCCTGGAGCCCGTCCGCCCGCTTGCGCGCCTCGCCGGAGTTGAGCCGGGCATTGGGCTTGCCGGCCTGCTCCTGCAGCTTCAGTTCCTCGGCGCGGTGGTCCCAATAGGTGATCTCCTTGGTCAGCCGATCCTTGACCGCGGCCATGGTGCGGGCGTTCAGCTCCAGCCTCCCCTTGCGGACCTCGGCCAGGTGTTCCGGCACCACCCGTGCGATGGCATGGCCCAGGGCCTGCTGTTCCATCTCCCGCGTGATCCAGGCGCATTCCGGCCGGTCAAGAATCTCCGCGGCGCCGGGCTCGGTCTCCTTGAGGGGACGGTAGTCCAGGTAGGGCGCGTACTGCACGTGCCGGGCCTGGCCGTCCGCATCCAGTTCGACGTAGAGCAGCCGCCGGGAGATGGCCCGCCGCTCGCCGGCGCGGGTCAGGGAGGCGTCCTGGATGGTGTGCTCCAGGGTGAAGAGAACGCGTGGCTTGGCTCCGGGGTCGCGGTCGTCAACGAGCACCGCACCGCGCTTGAGCAGGTCCCGGTTGCGTTCCAGGGTCAGGTCGATGACCGCGTCGAGCAGCGGGTGGCCGGGACAGACAAAGGCGGCCAGCGGCTGGCCCGGCGGGTTGATCAGGTCCTTGGCAAAGGTGATCCGCTCATAGCGGGGCAGTACCGGTTCGCCGGTACCGATCAGCCGGTCCCGGTTGCGGACCGGTGCCGGTACATGGGTGACCTGGTAGCGCCCGGGTTCCCGCTTCCGCTCGGTGCCGCCCAGCCGGCGGAAGGCCTCGCGAAAGAAGGACTCGATGTAGTGCGGCTGCAGTCGCCTGGCTTCGGCGCGCTCCATCTCCTCGCGAATGCGGCGGATGCGGCCGGTGTCCATGACGTCCCGGGCCAGGGCGTGATCGTCGAGCAGGTCGCGCAATTGCTCCCGGTCGAGGGCCTGGTCGAGCACCGTGGTCAGGTAGGCCTGGACCTCGGGCCGCTCGCCGTAGCGAATGGCCTGGATGAGCAGTTCGCGCAGCGGCTTGCCCTCGAACTGCAGCTTGCCGAGCACGTCGAACACCTGCCCGCCCAGAGCCTGGCGCGCCTGTTCGAGCTTCTCGAGCAGCTTGCGGTAGACATCGCCCTCCCGCGTTTCTTCGGCCACCAAGTTCCACAGGTGACAGACCTCGGTCTGGCCGATGCGGTGGATACGACCGAAACGCTGCTCCAGCCGGTTGGGGTTCCAGGGCAGGTCGTAGTTGACCATCAGGTGGGCGCGCTGCAGATTGATGCCCTCGCCGGCCGCATCCGTGGCCAACAGGACCTGCACCTCGGGGTCGTGCTTGAAGGCCTCCTGGATCTTCATCCGCTCTTCGCGGCCAATGCCGCCGTGGATGACGACCACCGCGGATTTGCGCCCGAGCAGGGTGGTGATCCGGGACTCCAGGTAGTTGAGCGTGTCCCGGTGCTCGGTGAACAGGACCAGTTTCTGGTGGGCCGACGGCTTGGGCGGCGGGATCGGCCCGGCGCCGTAGGGAATCTCGGGCTCGCCTGTGCCGAGGGGACCGGCGGCGGTAAAAATG
>JAVEYP010000087.1:0-6785 GCA_034003445.1 Desulfobulbus sp. | reverse complement strand
GACGCCTTTCTCGTTTTCCAGCTCAAGCAGTTTACCGAATACCCGCTCACTGAGGAAGACCGACAGATCCTGCTCGACGCCATGCTCACCGCCCGCTACGAGTTCAGCGAGGCTATCGCCGAGCAGAAGGTGACCACCGACTTCATCCGCGGCCAGTTCCTGCGCGGCTGGAGCCAGCTCGCGCCCGTGTTCCGAAACCACTTGCCCAAGCGCCGCAAGAACAACCTGCTCGGCTACCTGGCCTTTTTCACGGCCAGCGATGCCCTGCGCGTTCTCGACCAACTGGGTCCGGCGGTGGGGCTCGAGATCAGCGCCGGCGGCTTCCGCCGTCTGGCCGCCCTGATCAGCCCCACTCCGTATGAGGACCCTGGTCAGGATAGCGAGGAAGTCGACCCGGAACTGCGCAAGGTCCTGGGCCTCGAGCCATTGCCAGAGGAGGAACTGCCGTCCGATCAGCCGATCCCGGTGACCGCGCCGACCGACGGGGAACCCACCTCCTGCGCGCCGCCTTCCGGCTGGCGGCACCTTGCGGGGCTGTTCGCACCGACACAGGTCTGGGCGGCCGCGGCGGGCCAACCAACCTCCCAGAAGGACATTCGCCGTTGGACCGCAGGGATAACCCCGGCCAACGACCTGCTGCCGCGGGTGCAAGAGGTGCTCCTCGAGGCTTCCACCCGGCAGCACAAACGACTGTCCCAAGGTGCCGGCCGTGCGGCCTGGTTTGACACCATGGTCCTGGCCTCGGCCTGGCAGGAGAGTTGTTTCCGTCAGTTCCACATCGACAAAAACGCTATCACCTTTCTGCTCTCCTACAACAACACCTCGGTGGGCATCATGCAGGTGCACGAGAAGGTGTGGCGAGGGGTGTACAACACCAGGCAACTCCGCTGGAACATCGCCTACAACAGCCGGGCCGGCAGCGAGATCCTGTCGCTCTACCTGCGCGACTACCTGCTTAAGGGCAAGGCCCCCATGGATCTGACCACCGTCAAAGGGCAGCGGTTCCTGGCCGGCTGGCTCTACGCCCTTTACAATGGCGGCCCCGGCCAGCGCAAACCCTTTGTCACCCGCTACAACAACGGCAAGATGTACCGCAGCGAGCAACTGTTTCTTGCCAAGTACGACACAGTCAGCAAGGGCGACTGGATGGGCCGCGTCCGCTGCCTGCCGTAAGCGGCCGCCCTTGTGACGACGCCCGCCTTTCCGCTTGACAGGGCAGAGCCGCCTCAGTAAAAAGATCGGCACATTCCAGCCGGAGTGGTGAAACTGGTAGACGCACTGGACTCAAAATCCAGCGGGGGATAACCTCATGTCGGTTCGATTCCGACCTCCGGCACCAAAAAAAACAAAGGACTTGCAGGTTTTTATCTGTAAGTCCTTTTTTCGTTTATCGCGCACGGGCCAATGAGGATAACTCGCAGCAATGCTTCTTCTCCACCCCTTTCCTCAAGCTCTGGTATGAGGAGAGAAGCCGCCTGCAATCCACCTCTAAAAGAGATCCAGCCCTTGTTACTTCGTTTCTGGCTCCATGTTCTTTCCTCTCCCTGCTTCCTCGCAGCGCCTCTCTTACCTGTAACAGTTAAGTTTAATTTTAGTTTTTTCAGGAAAAATCAAAGAGATGCATCAACCTGGCTTTGTTGTGCCAGACGACCTATAATCTCTGCGGACATTGTGAATCATGGTATGGTCCTTCTTGTAAGATTTTACGTCGCTTCCATCGGCAGCAGCAGTATTTTTCTTATGAAAAAATAGAGAATAGCTCCAATGCAAAACGAGTTGCTTCAATGACGGTCCCATCCAGGTCAGTGATCGCTGGCAAAATCGGCGGCCGGCACAACTGCGCGCTCGTCCCGGCAACTCTCGAACGCATGTTCTCCGAGGTCGACTGAATGCAGTTTGTTTGCCAAGGCCCCACCCTCCCCGAACGACTACTCCAGACGCATGAGGACGGTCGCGTCGTGTTCTTCTGCGGTGCAGGAATCTCCTATCCAGCGCGCCTGCCAGGTTTTGGCGATCTGGTAAAGCAACTATACGCTGCCTTGGCGATCACTCCCAATGCGGTACAACGGGCGGCGATCAAGGCCGGGCAATTCGATACTGCCGTCGGTCTGCTGGAGGAGGATATCGTTGGTAGGCGCACGGAAGCTATCGTGCGGAGAAAGCTCGCTGGTATCCTGACTCCGGACCTCACCGCCCGGAACGCGACCGCCACTCACGAAGCCCTGCTCACGCTGGGCAAAGATCGTGAAGGCCACACACGATTGATCACCACCAACTTCGACCGCCTGTTCGAGAAGGTCATTACTGTAAACTCGCTTGCGGTAGAGCGTTTTCAAGCGCCACTGTTACCGGTACCTAAGAACCGGTGGGACGGCTTGGTGTATCTGCATGGCCTCCTGAGCAAAGCGCCGACAGTGAGCGAGTTGGACCGCCTGGTCATTTCCAGCGGTGACTTTGGCCTAGCCTATCTCACCGAACGCTGGGCAGCACGCTTTGTGAGCGAATTATTCCGTTACTACACCGTGTGTTTCGTCGGCTACAGCATCAATGACCCAGTATTGCGCTATATGATGGACGCACTTGCCGCCGACCGCCTGCTAGGCGAATCGTCACCGGAGATGTTCGCTTTCGGCAGCTATTCCAAAGGTAAGAAGACGGACCGAGAAAACGAATGGAAGGCAAAGAACGTCACGCCCATCCTGTACCGCGAACACAACCGTCATGCCTACCTGCACAAAACATTACGGGTCTGGGCTGAAACCTATCGTGACGGCGTGCGCGGCAAGGAACGTATCGTCGTCGAATGCGCCATGGCGCTGCCGTTGGCGAGCACCAAGCAGGATGACTTCGTCGGTCGACTGCTTTGGGCGCTGAGTGACGCGCAAGGCCTCCCTGCAAAACGCTTTGCCGAGCTTGACCCTGTTCCCTCCCTGGACTGGTTGGAGTTTTTGAGCGAAGGCCGCTACCGTCAGACTGACCTGTCACGCTTCGGGGTGCAACCTAAGACAGGTATTGACGACGAGTTGATGTTCAGCCCCACCCGCAGACCATCGCCTTACGATCTGGCACCATTGATGACGATCGTCGATACACAAGCCCATGACAGCCGCTGGGACAATGTCATGCGATGGCTTGCGTGTTGGTTACTTCGGCATCTCGATGATCAAAGCTTGCTGTTGTGGCTGGTCAAACACGGCGGCAAATTACACAGAGAGTTGGTAAATTTGATCGAACGTCGTCTTGATGAGTTAGCCGAACTCGAACGCGACGGCGACACAGATAAATTGGCAAGTATTCGCGCGAACGCCCCCAAGGCAATACCTGGGCCTTTCATGCGCACGTTGTGGCGCTTACTGCTCAGCGACCGCGTGCAAACATCGGGGCAGGACTTCAACCTGTTTCGTTGGTCTGCTCGTTTTAAGGACGAGGGTTTGACAACCTCCGCGCGCCTGGAACTTCGCGAAATACTGATGCCGCGAGTGTCGTTACGCGAACCCTTCCGTTGGTCGCCCGACGAAGACGATAACCACGAGCCGCAGCGCATCAGGGATCTGGTCGAATGGGGAATCGTGTCGTACCCCGATCACGCCTATTCCAGCCTTCGAGATCTACCTAAGGATGAGCACTGGAAAAGAGCATTGCCTGCATTGCTGTCCGATTTTTCGTCACTTCTCCGTGATGCGCTCGACCTTATGCACGAACTCGGCGAGGCTGACAAGAAAAGTGATCGTTCCTACATGAGTCAGCCTTCGATCAGTGAACATCCACAAAACGAAAGAGTTCCCGATTGGACGGTCTTGATCGACCTCAACCGCGATGCTTGGCTTGCCACAGCAGCACAATCTCCCGCGCAAGCCCGGCTTGCGGCGGAGCACTGGTGGCACGCCCCTTATCCACTCTTCAAACGCCTGGCCTTCTTTGCTGCCGCGCAGGGCGAGACCATACCCCATAGGCGTGGACTTGAGTGGCTCCTGGCCGATGACCATTGGTGGCTGTGGTCGGACGAAACACAAAGGGAAGCCATGCGCCTTCTGGTTTTTTTGGCGCCTAAACTTAATGCAGCCGAGCTGACGCAACTCGAACAGGCCATTGTCGCTGGGCCACCTCGTGCCATATTCAATGACGAAATTGAGTCGGAGCACTGGACCGACTCCAGGAATCGTGAGATTTGGTTGCACCTTGCCAAGGTCAACGATGCTGGGGCAATCTTAGGGACGGTTGGCAGTGAACGACTGGCCAAACTCTCGGCCCAGTATCCAAAATTGCAACTCGCACAGGATGAACGTGACGAATTTCCTCTCTGGAGGGAAAATATCCGGGTAGGTGACTGGGACCGTTGGCGGACTTTTGTATCGATACCGCGCAGCAGACGTGGCGTGTTGAATTACTTGCTCGAGCATCCAGTACTGGATGGGTCAAAACAGGACGATTGGCGAGAACGATGCAAAACGAGCTTTCAGGCAACAGCCTTCGCTTTATGCCAGCTCGCCACAACAGCCTGGCCAACTGACCGCTGGCGAGATGCCTTGCAGGCTTGGTCGGAAGAAAAGCTACGTGCACCTTCTTGGCGATATATGGCGCCGGTGCTGCATCGAGCCCCAGAAGAGCTGCTGCAATCCCTCGCCCACAATTTTAGTTGGTGGCTACAAGCTATCGCCAAGACCTTCAAGGACCAGGATGACATTTTTTTGGCTTTATGCAATCGCGTCCTGCAGTTAGAGTTCGAGGGTGACGACGTCAATGTCGATGACGTTGTGGGGCGTGCCATCAATCATCCGGTGGGGCAGGTGACGGAGGCGATGCTGCGTTGGTGGCATAGGAGATCGCTGGAAGATGAACAAGGACTCCCCAGCGAGCTCAAACCTATATTTACCCAACTATGTGACACGCAAATTGCCAAGTATCGCCATGCCCGCGTATCGCTCGCATTTCATGTTATCACCTTGTTCCGGGTGGACCGGGATTGGACCACGCAACATCTGTTGCCAAGATTTAACTGGCAAAATTCAGAAATCGAAGCTCGTGCTGTATGGGAAGGATTCCTCTCGTCACCACGCCCGTATCGTCCGCTATTTGAAGAACTCAAATCCAGCTTTCTTGACACCTCGCGGCATTATACCGCACTCGGCAAACACAATGAGCAATATGCATCGTTGCTGACATTCGCCGCGCTCGATCCGGGAGACACTTTCACCATTGCTGAACTAGCCGCCGCTACCCGCCTACTGCCAACGGAGGGCCTGCGCAGTGCGGCCCAAACGCTGGTCAGAGCACTCGAAGGGGCTGGCGAGCAACGTGCCGATTACTGGAAAAACAGAATTGTTCCATACCTGCATGCCATTTGGCCGAAAACGCGACATCACAGGACCCCCGCCATCTCGGAAGGCCTTGCCCATTTGTGTGTTGCAGCAGAGGATGCGTTTCCCGAAGCATTACGACTGCTCCGTCCCTGGTTGCAACCACCAGCCTTCCCCAGACTCCTTGTCTCCAAATTACATAGAACTGAAATCTGTGGTCAGTACCCGAAAGCGGCACTGGATTTTCTTGATTTAGTGATAAGTGACCAAACCCCATGGTCTTCAACCAATTTGGGAGCCTGCTTGGCAGAAATCCGCAGCGCAGCGCCAACGCTGGAGAACGATCGCAGGTACCAACGACTGACGGCGTACTTGCGCCAGCACGAGCGAGAATGAGTCGCGCGCACAAATCAAAAACGCAAGGCGCTCAGCGAGTACATCAGTTCCGGTAACATTCGACGCTCCAGCGGAATACCACCACAATGGCGATCTCTTGACCGAGAACTCGACCCAGCCCACATAACTACACACCCACCTCATACTGGACAGCCTCATGGTGAACGACCCAAGCCGAGAGGACCTCGGGGAGGTGCTGCGCGCCGCGAAGCATTCGGTCGGTTGGTGTTTATCTCTGGCTACACGCTCGGTGT
Source organism: Desulfobulbus sp. (assembly GCA_034003445.1). Lineage (GTDB taxonomy): Bacteria > Desulfobacterota > Desulfobulbia > Desulfobulbales > Desulfobulbaceae > Desulfobulbus. The sequence continues at coordinate 838 of JAVEYP010000087.1, read as the reverse complement.
GCCCACTGATCTGAGGTGCCGGCAGAAAGGATCCTCCTCCTGCATCATCCCCACCTGATGAGCCCGCTCGCAACGGGGCTGCGCCAGGTGCGCGGCCTTCCCGACACGTTGTCTTGAATTGCACAGCCTAGCCGCGCAGACCTGTCGCCATACCCCCCGATCCAGCCAGAATTGCAGAATTGCATGGACAGAAGGAAGGAAAGCATCTAATTTATCGCGGGTCACCGCGACGCTAGGCGGCGTGGGCGGCACCACCGCCGTTCCTCCCCACGAACAGCACAAACCGCCACACCGAAGGACGACATGGCAGCAAAGAAAACCTGGGACGACATCCCCTCCCTGGATGAGCTGACGGTCGACTGGGACTACGCGGCGCAGGCCAAAACCGACAACCGTTCGTACGTCCGTCTGGATGCCGGATCGCTCCACCATCTTTTTGAGACTGGCGCTATCCCGGCAAAGCTCGCCATCGCCGGCCAGACCCTGGAGGCGCGAATGGTCGACCTCTCCAGGGGCGGCGCGGCGCTGAGCATAGAGATGCCGCTCGAAATCGGTCAGCCAGTCAAGAGCGGCTTTCTCCTGGGACCAGCAAAAATCCTGGCCAGGGGAACGGTTCGGCACGTGAAAAAGGAGGGCGACCGCTACCTCGTCGGCATCCGGTTCGAGGTCCTAAACGAAGGTTCAGCCGACTACATTGCCGGCCTGTACGCATCCAAGGTCCTATACTGACCGGCCAACGGCCGGCAAGAACGCATCACCAGCAGAGGTCATTTTATGGGCGGGCTCTTCGGCATCGTCTCGCAGAGGGACTGCGTGGCAGACCTGTACTACGGCACTG
>JAVEYP010000086.1:0-6845 GCA_034003445.1 Desulfobulbus sp. | reverse complement strand
AACCCGGTCCAGATTGGCCTGTTGCTGCGGGCGCTCACCGCAGTGGCGGTGTTCGGCTACAACGTCTACCTGCGGGAGACGACACCGCCCGCCCGGAGTTACAGCGAATTCCTCACCGACCTGCGCGCCGGCGAAATCGTTCGCGTGCATTTGCGTGGCGGGGCGATCACCGGGGAAGACAGTGCTGGTCGACCGTTCGGCACTTTCAGCCCGGACGTGGCAACCCTGTTGCCGCAACTGGAAGAATACGGGACAGCGATCAGCGCCGAGGCCGAACTGGTCTCCGGCGCGGCCGATGTGTTCAAGGCACTCCTGCCTTTTGTGTTTATCTTTGGCGCTTGGCTTATTTTCATCCGGAAGCGGCCAGACGGTTTGGGTGTGCGCGCTGCATCCGGTTCTTCCCGGTTCACCCCGGTGCGTGGCGAGCGGGTCACCTTCAAAGACGTGGCCGGCATTTCCGAGGCCAAGGAGGAGTTGCAGGAGGTGGTCGAGTTCCTCAGGACCCCGGAAAAGTACAGCCGGCTTGGGGGTCGTATTCCCAAGGGAGTGCTCCTTCAGGGGGCGCCCGGCACGGGCAAAACCCTTCTTGCCAAGGCCATTGCCGGCGAGGCTTCGGTGGCCTTCTTTTCCATGGGCGGCTCGGATTTTGTCGAGATCTTCGCCGGCGTCGGCGCCTCTCGGGTGCGGGAGCTGTTCGCCGAGGCCAAGAAGAACGCGCCCTGCATCATCTTCATCGACGAGATAGACGCCATCGGCGGCCGCCGCTCCGGCGGCGGCGGCGGCTCCTCGAGCGACGAGCGCGAGCAGACGCTCAACGCACTGCTGGTGGAGATGGACGGTTTCAGTTCCGGGGCGACGGTCATCATGGTGGCTGCCACCAACCGGCCCGACATCCTCGACCCGGCCCTGCTCCGGCCCGGTCGCTTTGACCGGCAAATTACCATCAACCTGCCCGACGTCAAGGGACGGCTCAAGATCCTTGAGGTGCATGCGAAAAAGATAAGCCTCGCTCCGGGCACTGACCTTGCCGAGATCGCCCGGTCAATCCCCGGTTTCAGCGGCGCAGAAATTGCCAACCTGGCCAACGAGGCGGCCCTGATGGCGGCCCGCAAGAACAAGGAGGCAGTGGAGGACGAGGACTTCGAGGAGGCCAAGGACAAGATCGTTATGGGGCTCGAACGCAAGAATATCGTGGTCAGCGAACAGGACCGACGGCTTACCGCCTACCACGAGGCCGGTCACGCCATCGTTGGCCTGCTTCTCGAGGAGACCGACCCGCTCCACAAAATCACCATCATTCCCCGCGGCCGTGCCATGGGGCTTACCCAGCAGGTGCCGCTGACCGACCGCTACACCTATTCGAGGGATTACCTGGTCAACCGTATCACCATCCTGCTGGGCGGCCGGACGGCCGAGTCCCTCGTTTTCGGCCGACTGACCACCGGAGCGAGTAACGATATCATCGCTGCCACCGACATCGCCAGTCGGCTCGTTTGCGAATGGGGCATGAGCCCGGCCCTTGGGCCGATCGCCTACCGCCAGGCCGGCGTCGGCTTTCTCGGCGACCTCTCCCAGATGCAGACGCACAGCGAGATGACCGCGCAGCGGATCGACACCGAGGTCAAGCAGGTGATCGACGCTTGCCTCGACCAGGCCACCGCCATCCTCACCCGGCACAACCGGTTTCTCCACAAGTTCGCCGAGGCCCTGCTCATCAACGAGACCATGGACGCTAGTGAGGTGGATATCGTCTACCAGAGCTACCTGAAGGAACGGGAGCTTGAACGGATACTGACGGAAAACAGAGGCAATGAAGACAAAATCACAATCAGCAACACCACAACCCACGAACAGACGGAGGACGTTTCATGAAGAGTAGCCCCAGAGCCGTGATAGCGGCCGCGGTAGTGATGTTGGCCTGGACACTGCACCCCGGCAGCCCAGGCCTTGCCAAGGAGGCCCTGGATATCCACGACGCTCCGGCGACGGTCAGGATCGATTACCTGGCCGATTTGTACGAACCGGTGGAGTTCAGTCACATGCGGCACGAAAAACTCGCCGCCTGCAAGGACTGCCACCACCACACCACCGGTCAACAGAACATGGACCCCAGTTGCGTGCGCTGTCACGCCCATTCACCAGCCTCTGCGGTGGTTAGCTGCAAGGACTGCCACACCCGCAAGCAGTTCTCCCCCGAACAGGTGAGAGAGGCGGATAACCCCAACATCTACCACATCGACAAACCCGGGCTCATGGGCGCCTACCATCTGGCCTGCGTGCCCTGCCACATCGAGAAGAACGCGCCCTCGGACTGCGAGGGTTGCCACGCCATGACCGACAAGGGCAAGGCCTTTTTCCATCTCGATGCCAAGGCACAGAACAAAGCCAAGGCGGGCGCGGACTATTGAGCGCGCCGGCACAGACAATTCCGACCACAAGGGTGAGCAAGCATGAGTAATGCAATCAATCGCAGAAGATTTCTCCAGGGTAGCCTGGCCGGCGCCGCTGCGGCGACGGTCTCCCTGGGCAAGAACACCGAGGCCTCCACCTTCGAGGGGTACCCCGATGCCATGGGGGTGCTCGTTGACCTGTCCCGCTGCGTCGGCTGTCGCAGCTGCGAGGCGGCCTGCAACAAGGAACAGAACCTGCCAGCCCCGGAGAAGCCGTTCAATGACTTCTCGGTGTTCGACGAACTCCATCACGGTCAGAAGCGGCGCACCGACGAGACCCGTTACACCCTCATCAACCGCTACGACATCCCGGGCAGCGACCACCCGCTTTTTCGCAAGATTCAGTGTATGCACTGCCTGGAGCCCGCCTGCCTGACCAGCTGTTTCGTCAACGCCTACACCAAGACTCCCGAGGGCGCCGTCATCTACGATGCCAGTGTGTGCGTCGGCTGTCGCACCTGCATGGTCGCCTGCCCCTTCTACATTCCCACCTTCCGCTACTCGAGTGCCTTCAAGCCGCGGATCATGAAATGCGTATTCTGCTACGATACCCGCCTGACCAAGGGACTGCCACCGGCCTGCGTCGAGGCTTGTCCGCAGGAGGTCATGACCTTTGGCCGGCGTACCGACCTGGTGACTATGGCCAAGCAGCGTATCCGCAATAATCCGGGCAGTTATGTCGACCATTTGTACGGTGAACACGAGGCGGGCGGTACCTCCTGGATGTATCTTTCGCCTGCACCGTTTGAGCAGGCTGGCATGGACACCACCGTGCCCAAGGAGCCGATTCTCAACTATGTAAAGGACTTCCTTTCCATCGTGCCGATGGTTTTAACCATCTGGCCCGCCATGTTTCTCGGATTTCACCTGCTGGCGACCAGGAAAGACAAGATGGCGGAACAGAAAAAGAACGAGGGGGAGGTCTGAATCATGAACGTCTTTGTTAAAAATAATCAGGGGTTACCCATTGTCGACAACGTCAAGCCGGATGGCGGCGTCTGGACCATTAAGGAAAAACTGTGGCTCGGTCTGAGCAAGCAGGAATACAAGACCCAGTTTCTCCGCAATCCGGTCAACTGGGTACTGATCATCATCATGGCCGTCGGCCTGCCGCTGCTGCTGCAGCGCTATTTCGCGGGACTCGGCGCAGTCACACACGGCTCCGACGACTACCCCTGGGGCCTGTTCCTCGGATTCGGTCTGTTTGGCATGGTGCCGCTGTCGGCCTCTGGCTTCCTGCTTGGCACCTCGGTGGAGATCTTCGGCCGCAAGGACTTGGCACCCATTGAGCGACTGGCCCTGCTCAATGGCCTGCTTGGCTACTTCTTCGCCGTTATCTACCTGCTGGTGGACGTGGGCATGCCGTGGCGTATTTACTACCCGATGATCATCTCACTGGGGCCGGCGGCGGTCCTCTTCCTCGTCGCCTGGCACGTCGCCACCTACCTGTCGGTGCAGATCGCCGAGATCGCCCCGGCCTTCTTTGAATGGATCAGGTGGCTCAAGGGCAAGCGGTTCATCAAGTCAATCTCTATCGGCCTGACTATCTCCGGCATCATCCTCTCCACACTGCACCAGGGTGCGCTCGGGGCGCTGTTCAACTATGCCCCGAGTAAGGTCCACCCCCTGTGGTTCTCGGCTAATTTTCAGTGGATTCATTTCTTCTGTTCGGCCATCTTCGCCGGCCTGTCCATGGTGATCTGCTCCGCCGCCCTGTGTAAAACCTATTTGCCCTGGCGCTGTGACAACCGTTTTCTTGACAGCGTAGACCGTAACACCCTGGCGCTAGGCAAGGGGTGCGCCTATGCCCTGATCACCTACCTGGTGATCAAGATGGTCGGCATTGCCCATGATCAGGACTGGGCACATCTGCTCACCGGCTGGGGTCAGTACTTCCTTCTCGAGATGGCAGTGGCAGTGGTCCTACCGATGATCCTCTTCGCTTACGGCGTTAAGCATCAGTTGGTCGGTATGGTCCGCTGGGCAGCGCTGATCAGCGTGCTCGGCATCGTCTGGAACCGGCTCAACACAGCCATGATCTGCTTCAACTGGCGGATGTACCAGGAGATCCCGCACTGGAAGGAAGTCTGGGTCACGGTGACCATTTTCGCCCTCTATTTCTTGGTCTACCGCTTCATCCTTTACCGCCTGCCCATCCTTTACCAATGGCAGGGTGAGAAGTGACGTGCTTGGCCACGGGTTCCGGTCTTCCCCATATCCGTCTCTCATCGCCGGGATCCGTGGCCTTTTTTTCAGGAGGTGCGTACCGTGTCCTCTGACAGTCACGATGGCGGCAGGTCACGCTGGTGGACGGGACTACCCCTCAACCGCCTCTTTGCCGCCATCACCGCAGTGGTTCTCGTCTTCCTCTGTATCGTCATTGCCCTCGGCATCCGCCAGTACCTGCTCTACCACCGCTGTCAGCAGGCGGTAGCGGCGAGCGACCGGTTGTTGTTCCAATTCACCTCGATCAAGGGGCACCTCAACGAGTCGCTCGTCCTTGGCGAAGAGGTCAACCTGCGGAGTTTAAACAGCGAGTTGCAGCAACTGGAAAAGGAAGCGGACGGACTGCACCGTAATCTTCTGGTCCCGGAAGGGCTGAAGCCGTTACTCCTTTCCCGAGTCGACTTGGTCAACCTCGAGGTGCGGCTGCGCGCCGTGCAGGAGCGACGGCAGGAGAAGGTGCGCGAGGCCGCCGAACTGGTGCGCGCCCTGAATACCACCAACATCGGTCTGCAGCAGTTCCGCCTGCACCTGAGCGACCATACCCAGATGATTCTGCTCGGCCTGCACAAGATCATCGCCGGCGCCCTTGGGCTTATCGTTGCCCTGACCTGTTCGCTGCTGTTTTTGCTCAACCGCCACCTGGCCGCGCCCATGCTTCGATTATGTACCCTGGTGGCCAAGACGGGGGAGACCGGTAAGGGGGGCAGGGAGGCCTGTTCCCTCCAGGAGTTGACCGAGCGGGTCGAAACGCTGCTCGCCCGCGGGGATGCCCCCCCGGAAGGGGAGGTCGCGACCCGCATCCGGCAGGAGGACATCCAGCGTCGGGCGGTGTGCTTACGCTATGCCGCCATCGGCTCCATTGGTTCGGAAATGACCAGCGAGATCAACAACATCATCAATGGGGTGATCAATTACACCCAGACCCTGATCGACCTGGATGCCCGGGGCGACACCAGTCCGCAGCGCGAGCCGCTGTATCAGTCGCTCCTCAAGGAGACGAAAAAGATCGTAGATCTGTCGGCAGCTATGCAGCGCCTCGGTCAGGAGCCGTCATCCCAGCAGGGTTCCTCTTTGTCGTCCCTGTTCCGAACCCTGTCCCTGGTCCTCGATAAACCGCTGCGGGCCGAATCCATCGTGCTTGTCGTGCCGGCCGAATGCCAGGGTGAGGTGTCCGTTCCGGATGACGACCTCTGGCTGGTGTTGCTCACCCTGGTACAGCAGGGGCGTCGCGCCTTGAAGCGCGTTTTGCCTGGCCGGCAGCAGGAAAAAACTCTGCGCATTGCATGTGCGCCGGACGAGCCGAAAGGCAGGCGGGTCACCCTGACCCTGGTTAACTCCGCCGCCTGTTGGGACGAGGAGTCCGGCGTTGCGGCTCCTGCATGGCCTTCGCAGGCGTTCTGCGAGGAACTGTTGCGCCTGCACGGCGCCTGCCTGACCCTGGTCGCAACAGCCGAAGGGAGCCGTCTGCAGCTGGAGCTGCCCGTTCGTGGTGTCGCGGTCTGAAAACCGGTAGCTATCACCTGCGTGAAGGCTGCGCTTCATTCTCGTTGAACGCCACAGAAGCGTTTGATTTCGTGCCACACCTCTGATCAAAACCGTGGCATTCCTGTGGTGCGACCGCTGATGTGCTGCAGGTGTGTTGTCTCGAGACGCCTCGGAACGGGCGTAAAATACTCGGTAAAAACATTAAAAATCAATATCTTGTTAATTTTTCCAACGATTTTTTTTGCTCTATTTTTATTCTGGCACGGTTGCTGCTTTAAAGAAGGCAAACGATTGCACAATTCCTCTTCAACAGAGCAAAGGAGCGCACCATGACAACACAAGTAATTAAAAAAACTGAGACCCGTACTGATGTAACTCAGGAGACCTCGCGTTTTTCCGTAGGTGTGATCATGACCATGGCTGGAATTATCGGCATCTGGGCTGTCTCTTGTCTGATTGGCGGCCTGGCCAGCGGTGGCTTTAGCGCATTGATCAAAGGATTTGTCACCGCCATTACCGGAAACTAAAAAAATAAACAAACAATTGAAGGAGAACAGACAATGATCGAGAAAAGAAGCAGTCGCCTCGTGCCCACCATTATGATCAGCTTCGGCGCCTTGGTCTGCCTGTGGGTCGCGGCCACGGTGGTCAGCGGTCTGCACCAGGCAAACTGGCAGGTGAGCG
>JAVEYP010000085.1:0-6858 GCA_034003445.1 Desulfobulbus sp. | reverse complement strand
GGCCTTGGCGGCAGACAACCCCCCAATTCCGCCACCGACAATGACGATTCTCGTTTGTGCCATGTCTTCTCCTCTCTCTGTTTCATAAGGCCCCAGATATCGGCTTCCTATATCCGGAAACAAACCTACCGAAGCCTGCGGGGTCCTCAACGATTACTTTGTTCTGATGCAATCGGGTGGTCCTTTTTTCAAAAACGACGTCATGGCCCCGTGGCGTTCGTCAAGCGCAGTCGTGCAGAATGGTCTTCTCGGCGCCAAGCAACGACGGGAACCACGAAATTCTTGCCCTCCCAACGGTCAACACCTAGCCAGTGGAAAGTGAATTTCACCTGCTTTCCTTCCGCCACCTTCTGCGTTGCCAGATCGGCCAAATGAATCCCCAGCCCGGCATCCTCGGTCTTCTCATCCTGCCAGGTTTTCCAATCGTCGGCGGTCCAGCGAATGATCGCCGACGCCATCAACTCGATGCGCAGTATTTTGCCCGGAGGCAGCGAACGGAGCTTGTGGTTAAACCGCCAAATCAGGCGCGGGGAAACGGTTTTCTCCTGGAGATAGCGTTGCACGGTTTGCGTCGGCTGATCAAAGACCCGGCCGTCACGCAAGGAGCGTTGCAGTTTGAGATATTCCGCGTGTGCCCACACCAGTGGCATGGCCGAACCGGACGGCCGGCCGAATTGCAGCTCGCGTTCCGGCAGGTCGGGCGAGTCCCAGATCTGCTCGGAAATCAAACCACCTTCATTGGCAAAAGATTCCATGGTGGCCAGAAGTTGTTTGGCCACCTCGATGCGGCCTGCGGCCAGTTCAAAATGCGCTCGCTCGCCGGTGAGCAAGGGCCAACCACGGCCAATCCCAGTGCCGTTAAACGGTGAACCGTCCTCATGCTCCCCATAGCCATCATCGTTGTAGCGATGCCAGGTGGGGCCGGTCGGGGTTTCGATTTTGAGCAGCGCGTCAATGACGCTGGCGGTGTCGCGCATGCGCGGGTCGTCCGCCGCGCGCAAACCGAATCGCACCAGCGCCAGCGCGTCGGGACTGATCAAATGACTGGCCAACAAGGTGTCTGCGGAGGCAATAACGTTCTTAACGCGAACCTGTTGCTGAAAAGGGACTCCTTCCGCCGCCGGCAAATCCGGTACGATTCTAACATAATAGCCGTCGACGTGGTATTTCCGGGACCAATCCGTGGCAGACATATACATCCAACGTTCAATCGAAGCATTCCAGACATCGGCGATCTCGCGAAGGTGGGTTCCAACGGATGTTTCCTGATTCAAATCAGCAAGCTCAGCTGCCACCAGCAACGCGGCGATTTCCGTAGCGACCGTGAACGTTGTATATCCTGGATCTTCCTCCCAGCGATCCTCCGGGCTGACGGGACCATTACGCACCAGATACGTGACCGCGTTTTTTACCATCGGCCAAAAAATGGCCACATCGCCCTCGCTCAACGCCTTTTCGCGGCGAGCTAAGTCCACCAACAGAATCGGCAGCGCCGTTTCGTCCATTTGGATCCCGTCCCAGTACGGCGAGCCGTCCAGCCACATGTTTTGCGACCAGTGGCCATCCACCTGTTGGGTCTTTTGCAAAAACGAGAGCACGCGACGGACATCTCCGTGCGCACCGGCAGCGAGCAAACCGCCCGCTGTCTCCACCATGTCGCGACCCCAGACTAGATGATAGCCGCCCTGATTACTGTCACCCTGACTCAAGCCCCAAGGAATGGCAAGGCTGGCGATGATGGCACCCGGCGCGGTCTTGGATTCGTGCGTGCGCAACACGGCAAGGCTTTTTCGCACCAGATCGCCCGGAGCGGTTTTGCCGTTTTTCTGCGCCGGGAACGTCTGCATCCATTCCTGCCAACCGGTAATATAATCGTGCTTGGTCTTGTCAAACCCGTTGTGCAGGCTGGCGATAGCGTTCCGTGCCGCATCATCCGGGGTTTTGCCAAAGCCGAGGGCCAGCACAAATTCCCCTTGAGATTTCGAAAGATCAATTTCTGCGGTTAAGGCCACGTTGCCGTTTTCCGCCCGATCATAATTCCACGTCATTTGGCCGTGTTTTTTCAGGTCCTGCCAGCCGTCCGACGACCCCACAAAGCCAGCCGAACGCTTGAGCCACGACTCGGAACAGGCCAGCGCCAGCGCGCAATCGTTGCGCTGCGCGAACAGCACGGGCGTGCCTTCAAATTCGCTCACCCAGGCGGTGTTGCCGCTGCCGTGATTTTGCAAATGAGGCGCAAGCAGAACATGGAGGTGATACTCCGACACGTCGCCGTGCCGAGCGCTGAACCGGACCTGTTGCAGCACCGTGTCCCGATGTGGATCAGTCACAATCTCCGTGTCAATCTGATAACGACCTTTGCGACAGGTGCTGATCATCTTGAAGGCTGGTACACCGACCGCCAGCCATTCGACTGGGTGCTCAGCATCGCGCTTCTCCTCATAAAAAAAATTCGCGGCGGCCGTGACGATCAAGCCTAAGTCGCGAGTGCAGGCCTGATCCAGGCGCGGATAAAAAATCTCGTTGAGAATGCCGTGGCTCAGGGTGAACCAAACGCGACTCTGGTTGCTGATCGCCGTGCCCACGCCAGTCTTAGCGCTGGAAGTCCAGCGTGCGGAAAGGCCGGGCCAACCCGGAGCATAGGGAACTAGAGAATTGATGGTGCCTCCTTCGTGCGGTTGTGTTGCACGGTTTCCTGGAAAACGAAAGTTGATTTCCCTGGTCAGAGTCCGGGGCTGCCTTGCATAAGCCCGCCATCAGCGAAAATGGTGGTCGCGGTGACATAACTCGCGCCGTCGCCAGCAAGGAGCGCGACGAGGTTGGCGATTTCCTCTGGTTTGGCCATGCGACCAAGCGGGATGGCGTCGTCAAGTTTCTTCAAAAGCGTGGGATCATTCATCGTCCCATGGTTGATCGATGTGGTCACGGCACCCGGGCCGACGCCAACGACGAGGATATTGTGCGGCGCGAGTTCGACGCCCGCCGTGCGTGTCAACATCCGCATCCCGCCTTTTGAGAGACAATAGGCGGTGTTGCCGGGCATCGGCCAGTCTTCGTGGACAGAAGTAAGGTTAATGATGCGTCCGCCGTCGCCTTGTTGGATCATCTGTCGGGCGGCGAGTTGGGTGCCGAAGAACGCGCTCTTGAGATTGATCGAAAGAACTTTGTCGTATTGGTCTTCAGTTGTCTCGAGAATGGACGTGCGCGTCTCGACTCCGGCATTGTTGACCATGATGTCCACACGGCCAAATCTCCTGACCGCCGTGGCAAACAGGTTCTGTAATTCAGCGAACTGGCTGACATCGGCCTTCACTCCGATGGCGCGGTCGCCGAGTGCGGAAACCTGTTTTTCCAGTTCTTCCGTTGCTTCGGGGTGCGCGACGTAATCAATGACAATGTTTGCACCCTGTCTGGCAAACTCGAGAACAATGGCCATACCGATGCCACTATTACCACCGGTGACGATGGCGACTTTGTCTTTTAAATTCAAAATGTTGTTCCTCGACTGGTTATTTTGACGACCTGAGGGTGGTCCGGCCCCGCCGGATGACGCGTAACGAGGAAGGACAGGACCGCCATCGCCAGCGCGACGACCGCGGTGCCGCCGTAAATGACGGTCAAATGCAATCCTGCCCATTTTTGCAATGGGCCGACACCAAACGCGGCGAAGCCGTAACCAAGCTGATAGAAACCAATCAGACCACCGGCCACCGACGCGGAGATGGCGACCAGTTCCTTCTGGCCAAAGCTGATCGCCAGCGGCAGGAGCGCTGAACACCCCAGTCCAGTCAGCGCAAACACCAGCAGACCGAGTGTCGGTGTCGTTTTCGGCATCCACGCGCTGGCCAGGAATGCGCCGGCCACAATAAACGGCAAAACGCGAAAAACCCATCGCTCAGGAAGCCATTTTTCGAGCGCGGCAAAAAGGACGCGGCCAAGGGTGACCATGGCCCAAAACAGGGCGAGAGCGATTGACGCGACGGTGGCACTCGCGCCAAAATGGTTCGTCATGTACAGCGAAGCCCAGTTGCCGTTCATGGTCTCACAGATGCCGTAAAGCAGGACAAAGGCAGCAAAGATCCAAAATCGCGCGGGGAATTTGGCGTTTCGGATTTGCTGCGAGTTCGCTTGTGCGCCTTCGCCCAACGGCAGAGGAAAACTGAAAAACATCAGAACGAGAACCAGCACGCCGACCAGCGCCGGCAGGCCCCACCAAATCCCCAAACCGACAAAAACCGCGATGAAGACCGGAGCCAGCGCGGTGCCTAGCCCCAACAACGCATTCAACGCCAGCACGGCTTTGTCCACTGTTTTCGGGAAAAACGCTGCCGCAAAAGTATTCAGTGCCGGCACAGTCAAACCAAAGCCAATTCCCATAAAAGTCGTTGCCGTCAGCAAGATAACGTAAGCCAATGATTGGTCCTGCATCACGAACCGGCTCAGGACGAGCAGGCTCATGGCCAGCAGATTGGCGAACAGCCCAGCCAGATAGATACGTTTTGTACCGACGCGGCTGCGCAGCCCCCCACCCGCCAGCGACGCCACAATGGCCAGGATGGCCTGCGGCACAAACAGGCCGCCGTATTGAGTAGACGAGAGGCCATAGTCGTGCGGACTCGTGAACACGGCGCTCGTTGCCGGGAATGTGACCAGTCCGATCCCTTGAAGCACACCCGCGGCATAGACGGTGATGATTTCGCTACGTTTTGCCATGGTGAGCGCTCATTGCAGACGTTCAAGCAGGTGATCACCCACGCGGAGCGCATTGGCGATGATGGTAAGCGACGGATTCACCGCGCCGCAGGAGGGAAAAAACGATCCGTCCACGACGTAAAGATTCACAATGTCATGTGCGCGGCAGTCGAGGTTCAGCACCGAGTTTTTCGGGTTTGATCCAAATCGGCAGGTGCCGTTCTGATGCGCGACCCCTTCAAGAGGAATGGATTTCTTGAGGTAGAACTCTTCGGGGACATAGGTGTGCCCGCCGTCCACTTGTTTCAACACTTCCTGCCAGCGGGATTGCAGACGCTGGAAGGGCTCCTCGTTGTTGGGGGTGTAATCGAGTTGGATGCCTTTGCCGGCAATCCAGCGGACACGGTTGTGCGGTTCAGGCAGATCCTCCGTCGTGAGCCACCACGGAACAGAATGCGTCTTCATGGTCTTCAAAACGACGGGAGGCGTGAACGGCGGTGCTTCGCCTTTCATCATCTCCCATTGAAAAGAGCCGACCAATTGAATCCCTCCCATGGGATAAGAATAATCCTTATCGCCGAAGTAGAAATCGTGCAGAGCAATCGTCTTCATGTATTTGCTCGGATTCGGCTTCAAGCCGATCGAGAGCACGATTGCCGCTTTGTGAAACATGAAGTTGCGGCCCACCAGGTCCGAACTGTTGGCCAGGCCGGTGGGATGGGCGCGGTTGGCGCTGCGCAAGAGCAACGCCGCAGAGTTAATCGCGCCGCACGCGGCGACCACGATGTTCGCGGTGAACGTTTCCTTGCGGTGACCGCCATCGAACTCGACCTCGACGCCCGCGATTTCCGTGCCCGTGGCGTTGGTCGTGAGTTTGCTTACATAGGCGCCGGTGAGGAGCGTGACGTTGGGCCTAGCGAAGATCGGGCGGACACAGTTAATGTCCGCGTCCGACTTGGCCTCGACCAGGCAGGGAAAACCGTCGCAGGTATCGCAGCGGATGCAGGCACTCTGCCAACGCACCTGTTCGTTGAGCTTGATGCCGACGGGGCAGGGAAAGGGATGATAGCCGCCCGCGACCAGCGTATTGTAAATCTCCTGAACGCGTGGCTCGTGACTGACCGGCGGATGCGGATACGGTTGATCGCCTGGCGGCTCGAACGGGTCGGCACCGCGTTCGCCGTGCGCCTGATACAGCAGCTCGGCCTCATCGTAGTACGATTGATAATCGCGGTATCTCAACGGCCACTCCGGTGAGATGCCATCCTCGTGCTGAACCGCTTCAAAGTCGCGTTCCCGTAGCCGAAACAGAGCTGCGCCATAGACCTTGGTGTTGCCACCGACCCAATAGGCGGTCTGCGGATGGAGCGGCTTGCCCTCGCTATCCTGCCAGACCTCGGTGGTGTGGTACCGGTTCTCGAGGAAGACCGCCTTGGTGATCCAATTCTCCTTCTCCTGTGGCAGAAACGTACCGCGCTCGAGAATGAGAATCCGCTTCCCCGACGGCGCGAGACGGTGCGCGAGAGCGCCTCCGCCCGCGCCGGTTCCGATGATGATGATGTCGTAATTGTGCATGAGATTGCTCCTTACTGGGCTGGACTGCCTCGACTCACTTACTCTGTTAAAGCCGAGCTCGGCCTCGTTGCTCTGCCACCACGAGCCGCCCTGCAGCCTCGGAAGCGGCTGTCCATTCATCAAGTGACAAGAGATTATCTTCTGACAATTTTCTTCTAGATTTAAAATCGAGTTGAATGTGCAAGTGCATTCTTGCTGAACGTTACCTTGTTGGTATGTTAACGATTTGTCTTATCATTATAGGTATTACCTAAAAAATACAATTTTTTTAAAATTCTGAATTTATAATAAATATCATTCAATTAAATGTTTGCATATATGTTTTTCTGATTTGATCCCGCATGCGTCTCATCTGCAGGGGTCTGTCCATCCTGGGTTCAGCGACGCCCTGATGTCGTAATTCTTGGACTCATCGAATAAAAATCGGTTGATTATGCCCTTCATGACAGGAGATCGCCAGCAGGAGATAGGTGATCAGATCGGTCATCATCTGGATCATGAGGCATGGCGTTTTTTTCAAATGAGGCGATCTACATTGGACGGTGGCTTCCACCAGCCAAGGAATGTTTCTCTGCTGCCGGTGTAGTTTGG
>JAVEYP010000084.1:0-6872 GCA_034003445.1 Desulfobulbus sp. | reverse complement strand
AGCTCCCTCAGGAGCGGTACGGCCAGCTGGGCGCCCCGCTCGGCATGGCAGATTCCGCCCTGGCTGCGGCTCTCGTCCCGGCGTCCGATATCGTGGAGCAGGGCCGCCGGGACGAGGATCTCAAGCCGCGCGCCCATCCGTCGACCAAGGGCCAGCGCGGTCTGCAGGACCCGTTCGCTATGATCCGGCCCGTGCGCTCCCCCCTCAACCAGGCAAAACGAGGCACTGAGAGTCCTCAACCGGTCCAGGTGGGTGGGGGTCAGCGCCGGACAGGTGGTGTTCATTCGTCGAAATATTCCTGCAGCAGCCAGCGGATGCCAAGTAGCAGCAGTTCCTCGTCGTTACCGGCGAGGCCTTGTAACTGCTGGGGCGTGAGCGGCCGATGCAGAGCGATGTGGCCACCCTCTATCTGTCGGCGGAACTGGTCCAGGTCGTACAGGGCGAGCATGTACTGGTCGAGCTGCATCCGGCTGGGGCGGAAGGTTTCGGCCTGGATAGTCGGGTGCTGGAGCAGAGGCAGGAGGGCGTCGTTGTAACGGTTGTAAAGATCGAGTCCCTGACCCACCAGGTACTCAGCGATAGTCTGCGCGCCTTGTTCCGCGAAGCCCTGGCAGTGTTCCTCCCTGACGACCACCAGCGATTCGATAAGGGTCCCGTGGCCGGTCCTCGTCGCACCCCGGCCGACCGGGTAGGCCCGGCAGCTGCCCGGTCGGCCGGCGTAGACGGCACAGCCGGTCGCAGACACGAAGACACAGCTGGCGCGGCCGTCATCCACCATGGTCAGGTAGCAGGTGGGGAAGAGCTGCGATTCCTCCCACTCCACGATCACATACTGTTCAATGAACTGTCCCGAGCTGATCCCCAGATTGTTCTTGAGGCGTAGCACATCGTACGGCGTCAGGGCGAGGTCGAGCTCCCGACAACACTGGGTAAAGCAGGGGACACCGGGGTGACAGGCAAAGGTGAACGACCGGTCTGCGGTGGTCGGCAGGATCTGCTGTTCGGGCGAGTGCGATGGGTTCATTTGGTGTGGTCTCCTTGTAGGACGAGGAGCGGGCTGGCGACGAACACCGAGGAGAAGAAGGCCACCGACACGCCGACGAGCAGCGCAAAGGAAAAGTCGTGCAGGGTCGCGCCACCGAAGAAGAACAGCGAGGCGAGACAGAACAGCGTGCTCAGGCCGGTAATGAACGACCGTCCGAGCACCTGGTTGATACTGTTGTTGATGATCTGGTAGAAGCTGCCCGCATCCTCCTTGTGCATGTTCTCGCGGATACGGTCGAAGATGACCACGGTGTCGTTCAGGGAATAACCGGCCAGGGTGAGCAGGGCGGTGATGATCAGCAGGTTCATCTCCTTGTCGACCAGCCAACAGATACCGAGAACCGCGAGCACGTCGTGAAACGTCGCCACCGTGGCCGCGACACTGAAACGAAAGTCAAAGCGCAATGCCAAATAGGCGACCACGCCGAGCATGGAGAACACCATGGAGATGATGGCCTTACTGCGCAGGTCGGCCGAGACCGAGGCGCCGATCTCGGACTTACTCTCCAGAGTGAACCCTTGGCTTAATTCCTGCCCGGTGAGGGCTGTGGTGATGCGGTCGCTCAGGTTGCCGATCTTTTCCTCAGAATGTTTGACTTTAACGATCAGCTGATTCTCGCTGGTCACCTGTTGCAGGTCGATATCGGTAAATCCCTGGCCGCTCAGACGCCCGCGCACCTCCTCCAGGGAGAAGGGTGCCTCGGTGCGGTACTGCAGCAGCGTGCCGCCGGTGAAGTCGACACCCATATTGGCCTGACCGCGGACGATCTGCACAAAAGCGATCAGGCCGAGCACGACCAGGGCACCGGAGCAGGCGAAGGCAATTTTCCGCACACTCATGAAATCGAAACTGGTCTTGCCGATCATGCTCATGAAGCGGATTTTTTTGAGTATCTTGAGGCTGAGCAGGCTATCGAACATCAGCCGCGAGAAGAACAGCACGGAGAACAGGTTAAACAGGATACCGAAGGTCAGGGTGATGGCAAACCCCTTGATTGGCCCGGTGCCGAACAGGAACAGCACCAGGGCGGTGATCAGGGTAGTGAGCTGACCATCGACAATGGACCAGAAGGCCCGGTTGAAACCGGCGTCTATCCCTGCGCGCAACGATTTGCCGAGGGCGAATTCGTCCCGCATGCGTTCGTAGATGAGGATGTTGGCGTCGACGCCCATACCGATAGAAAGAATGATACCGGCAATACCCGGCAGGCTCAGGGTCGACCCCAGCATGGCCAGGCCGACGAACAACAGCAGGATGTTGAGCGACAGCGAGATGTTGGCGATAACGCCCGCCACCCGATAGTAGACGATCATAAAGAGCACGACGAGCAGGGCACCGGCCAGGCCGGAATACAGCCCGTCGTTGATCGAGTCCTGGCCCAGGCTAGCTCCCACGGTCAGGTTCTGGATGACGTCTACCGGCGCCGGCAGGGCGCCGACCCGCAGAACAATGGCTAGGTCGGTGGCCTCCTCATGGGTGAAGTTGCCCGAGATCTGAGCGCTGCCGCCGAGGATCTTCTCGCGGATCACCGGTGCCGAGCGGACATTCTGGTCCAGTATGATGGCCAGCCGTCGGCCAACGCTTTTTTCGGTGATATTGGCGAACACCCGACCACCATTGCCGGTAAGATCAAGGCTGACGTAGGGTTCGTTGAAGGTGCCGCCGATGCGAACCTGGGCGTTTTTTACCATCTCGCCGGTCATCAGCACCGAGGTTTCGAGCAGGAGCGGTACTTTGGACTCGCGTTTGGTCTGCGGGTCGATCACCTTTTCGAAAAAGACTTCAGTTCCATGCGGCAGACGGGTCTGCAGGGCGAGGTTGAGTTGCCTGCGGCTCTCGCCTTCGTGCCACTGACCGTTAGTGACCGCCTCGCCGATCAGCTGCGACAGGTTGATGCCGGAAGCCTCGGCGACCAGCTTAAATTCCAGCTGGGCAGTTTGGCCGATGAGGCTCATGGCTCGGTCGGGATCCTTGATACCGGGCAGTTGGACGACGATCTGGTTATCACCCTGGCGGAGAACAACCGGTTCGGCCACGCCGAACTGGTCGATGCGATTACGGATGATTTCCAGCGACTGATTGACCGCGTTGTTCCGGATATAGTTGATCTCTTCCTTGTTCAGTTGAAGGGTGATCCGCGGGAAGCTGCCCTCTTCGGCTTGCACCTGCGTGTCTAGGTTGGTGAAGGATTCCTTGAGGATCTGCTTGACCGTGTCAATAGCCCCGGTGTTGGGCAGAGTGAAGAGGATCCGCCCGGGTGAGCCCGAGTCCATGCGAACCGCGTTGATATTTTCTTTGGCCAGCGCCGCCTTGAAGTCCGTGGCCGATAGATCGAGGCTGTTTTCCGCCGCCTTGTCCAAGTCTACTTGAAGGACGATGTGCATGCCGCCCTGCAGGTCGAGGCCGAGTTTGAGGCCGGCGGGTGCCATGTATTTCTTCCACCAACTCGGCAGCCCCGGGTACAGAGAGGGTAGCAGGGCCAAGGTGGAAAAAATAAGAAGCAAAAAGACGAGGCCGATCTTGAGTTTCAAACTGGAGTTCATTGAGGAGTTCCTGTGCCTGCAAGAGGCTTGTTGCAGGGATGATTGTTGACGGAAAATGGCCGATTATACGATGAAGCCTCGTTTGCTGCAATGGCACGATGGCCTTTTATCGTCGAAATGACGCCTGGCAGGCCGAGGTCACGGACAAACCAGGCTGGGCCACGCGGGGAGATTAGGCGGTGCAGTTGATTGCGGCCGCCATGCAGGCAGCGCCAAAGCCGTTATCGATGTTGACCACCGCCAGTCCCGGGGAACAACTGTTGAGCATGCCGAGCAGGGCGGACCACCCGCCGGCGCCGGTACCGTAGCCAACGCTGGTCGGCACGCCAATAACCGGTGCGCCGGTCAAGCCGGCCACGACTGAGGGGAGGGCGCCTTCCATGCCGGCGACGACAATGATCACCCGCCCCTGCTGCAACAGGGCGGAGTGGGCGAGAATGCGGTGGATACCCGCCACGCCTGCGTCGTAGACCGTTTCCACCGGGTGGCCGAACCACTGCAGGGTAACGCGCGCCTCCTCGGCCACTGGCAGGTCCGAGGTGCCGGCGGTGACGATGACCACAGTGCCGCCCGTCCGCCCCGTCGGAATGTGCTGATCGTTCCCGGTGAGGACCCGCGCGGCGGGGTGGTAGGTCAGACCCGCCAGACGGGCACACACCTCTGCCGCCTTGTCCGCGGCGACCCGGGTAGCAAGGACCACTGAGTCGGTGCGCAGCTGGGCCGCGAGGATCTCTATCAATTGGTCGGCGGTTTTATTCTCGCCGAACACGGCCTCCGGGAAACCGGTACGTAGGGCACGGTGATGATCCAGGCGAGCGCAGGCGAGCACCTCCACAGGGAGCCGGCGCAGCCGGTCAACGGCCTCGGAGATCTCCATCTGGCCGTCGCGCACCGTGCGAAGCAGGGCTGTTAACGTTTGTTCATCCATGAGCACAGACTCTGGAAAATTTCGCGACAATCTACCACTTGGCCGCCGTACCGTAAACAGTTTACGGTCGCCGTCCCTTTTGGTAGAGTGTTGGACTGCTTACAACCCTTTCACAGTGCCGCCCGGCACAGGAGACCCCGCCATGGTCAATGAACACCTGCCCCCTTGGTTGAACGCTCTCCTGCGGCCCGAATGTTACCATCATTTGGCCCCGGATATCCAACTTGTGCAGACGCATATCTCCTATGTGGTGCTTGCCGGCGAGTACGTTTATAAGTTCAAAAAACCCGTTAACCTTGGCTTTCTCGATTTTTCCGATGCGGACAAGCGGCGTTACTATTGCGGGCAGGAACTGCTGCTCAACCGTCGCCTTTGTCCGGACATCTACCTCGGTCTGGTCGACGTGACCGAGGAGCACGGGGGGTTCACCCTGAACGGCAGCGGTCGGCCGGTTGAGTGCGGCGTGCGCATGCGGCGCATGCCCGAAGAGCGGATGATGATCAATCTCATCCGCTCCGGCGGCCTGCTGGCCGAACATATCGACGCGCTGGTAGAGGTTCTTGCCGACTTCTACCAACGGGCCGAGGGCGGCGAGGTCGTGCGGCAATTCGGCACGGCTGGGTCCGTCGCGGTCAATGTGCTCGAGAATTTTGAGCAGACCCGGTCGTTCATTGGCCACGATGGTCTCGATCAGGCTCGGTTCGACAGGGTCGCCGCCTCTGCCCAAACCTTTCTCGAGCGGCAGGACCTGTTTCAGCAGCGGATGGATGGGGGGCATATCCGCGACTGCCACGGCGACCTCTACTCAGCCAACATCTGCCTGGCTGATAAGGTCTATATTTACGACTGTATCGAGTTCAACGAGCGGTTCCGCTACAGCGACGTGGCCAGCGATGTGGCCTTTCTGGCCATGGATCTGGATTTCCACGGTCTGGAGGAGCTATCGCGACGATTCGTCGACCGCTTTGTCGCCAAGGCGGTTGATCCGGGTGTGAGGACCATGCTCGATTTTTACAAAGGCTACCGTGCCTATGTGCGCGGCAAGATCGGCCTGTTCACGGCCGCGGATCCTGGGGTGGACGCCAGCGTGCGCGCAGCCTGCCTACAGGACGCGGCCAGATATTTTACCCTGGCTGATCGGTATGCGGCCTGCTGAGGTCTGTTAGGTGATGCGTGGCTGTAGCAGAAAAGCGGTGGTCGTCTTTTTCGGGATGATTGCCTCGGGCAAATCAACCCTCGGCAAGGCCTGGGCAGAGCTGCATCGGGCGCCTTACTACAATACTGACCGGGTCCGCAAGGAATTGGCGGGCCTGCAGCCAACAGATCGTCGTCCGGACGCGGCTGATCAGGGCATCTACGCCATTGGGTTCACGGACAAGACCTATCTGGCCATGCTCCAGCGCGCCGCAACGAACTTTTCCCGGGGTGAAGTGATGGTGGTGCTCGACGGCTCCTATGGCCGCCGGAAGGATCGGGAAGCGGTGCGGCGGATGGCGGACGCGGCCGGAGTGCGGTGTGTATTCATCCTCTGCACCTGTTCCGAGGAGGAGGTGCAGCGCCGGCTCGCCCTGCGCGCACGGAACCCCGAGGCGGTCTCTGACGGGAGGTGGGAGATTTATCTGCGTCAGCGGGATATCTTCGAACTGCCGGATGCGGCAGAGGAGGCCGACTTCCTGCGCATCAATACCGAGCGGCAGGTCGGCGCACTGTTGGCCGAACTTAGAAGGGATCTTGGTCTCTGAACCGGGAAAAGACGCCCTCGGCTGACCTATTCCGATGACCGCCCGGGTTCCTCGTCACGGGTGACCCGCACCGCTTCTGCAGTCGCTTCTTCCTTGGTTTGACGGTCTTCAGGGGCTTTAGTCATGAATTCGGGCAGCCACTTGCGCAGTCCGATGGACGGCGGCGTGCCGGCCTGCAATCGGGCGAGTAGGGCCTTGGCCTGACCAGCCACGCTGGAGTCAGGGTACATGGCCAGAAGGTATTTCAGCCGGTGTTCCGCCTCTTCGTACTTTTCCGAGCGCAAATAGAAATCGGCGACGAAATATTCGTGATTGGCTATGAAGTCCTTGGCATCCTTGGTCCGTACTTTGGCTTCCTTGGAGTACGGCGACTGCGGGTAGGCCTGCATCAGCCGGGTGAACGATTTGATGGCTTCCAAAGCACCGCTCGTGTCCCGGTCGATGCGGTCACTGCGCATGAAGTCGCACATGCCGATTTGGAACATAACGTACGGCATGGCCTCGTTGGTGGGGTGGCGCTCCTCGAACCCTTTGTACAGGATTTTCGCCTCCGGGTACTGCTTGTTGTAGTAGTGGGCGTCGGCAACTTTCAGTTCCGCCAGCATGGCGGGGGC
>JAVEYP010000083.1:0-6885 GCA_034003445.1 Desulfobulbus sp. | reverse complement strand
TTCGCCTCACTGGCGCCTGTAAGGGCTGCCCGATGTCGCGGGCCACGCTCAAGGAAGGCATCGAGAAGTTCGTCAAGAGCGAACTCCCGACCATCCGGGCTGTGGAGGCCGTAGAATAGCCTATGATGGTCAGTTTTCTCGAAGGATTACTTTGGCTCACCCTCAACGTCTACCATGAGGCACGCGGCGAAAAAGAAATCGGTCAAATGGCCGTGGCCCACGTCACCCTCAATCGGGCCATGGAGGAAGGCAAGAGTATTGCCGAGGTCGTTCGCGAGCCGTATCAATTCAGCTGGACCCTGCTCAAAAAATCCTACGTTCCTCTTGAACTCCAGCCCCTCCAAAAGAGTTTAAACGTTGCCCTTAAGGCCATGACCAGTCGGGATTTCACCGGCGGTGCGACCTACTTTCACCGGTACGATATCCGGCCGGACTGGGCAGCCACCAAGACCTTCACGGCTCGCTACGGGGCACACCGGTTCTACCGCGACCGCAAAAAGACCATGCCCGTGTACGCATTCAATCAGACGGCTCTCTTCCTGCAGCCGCTATCCGTAATCTCTACGCCAAAGAGTTGACAAACGGGCAGGCCTCCCGTATGTAAAGGCCATCGCTAGGGGTGCCATCCTGCTGAGAGGAATTCATCCAACCCTAAGAACCTGATCCGGATAATACCGGCGAAGGGAAGCGGACAAGTAAAAAAATTTGGACTTTTCCGCCAGATTTATGGCCACCAAGCCGCTTGCCCTTCTCTTCGGGCAAGCGGCTTTTTTTTGGGAGAACGCCATGGAACTGATCATTAACGGAGTTGCGGAAAACACGCCACCCTGCACCTTGGCCGAACTGGTGGAGCGCAAGGGGCTGCCACCAGGAGCGCTGGTGATTGAAGTCAACCAGCGAATCATTAAACAGGAGCAGTGGCCCGCGGTCCGGCTCGAGCAGGGCGACCGCATCGAACTGCTCAGCTTTGTCGGCGGAGGCTGAACCATGCACAACGACGCGCTGGCCCTCGGGGGCAGAATATTCACCAACCGTTTGTTCACTGGCACCGGCAAGTTCGGAGGGAACGCCCAAATTCCGAAGATGCTCGCGGCCAGTGGCTCGCAGATGATCACCGTGGCCCTGCGCCGGGTGGACGCCTCTGCCGGCATGGAGAACATCCTCGCCTTCATTCCCGCAGGCGTCACCCTGCTGCCCAACACCTCGGGCGCGCGCAATGCCGAACAGGCGGTGCGCGTCGCCCGCATTGCCCGCGAAGCTGGCTGCGGTGATTTTATCAAGATCGAGGTGATCACGGACATGAAGTACCTTATGCCCGACAACTGGGAAACCCTCAAGGCCACAGAGGTCCTCGCCAAGGAGGGGTTTGTGGTGCTGCCCTACGTGCTGCCTGACCTGCCGCTCGCCAAACGGCTCGAAGAGGCCGGCGCCGCTGCGGTAATGCCGCTCGGCTCACCCATTGGCAGCAACCGCGGGCTGGAAACACGGCCACTTATCGAGATGCTGATTGAGAACTGCCGCATTCCAGTGGTGGTCGACGCTGGCATTGGTCGACCCTCGCAGGCGGCCGAGGCCATGGAAATGGGCGCAGACGCAGTCTTGGTGAACACGGCCATTGCCACGGCCAACGATCCCGAGGCCATGGGTCGCGCCTTTGACCTGGCGGTGCGTGCCGGTCGCGCTGCCTATTTGGCCGAGTTGGCGGGACAGTCCGTGACCGCGCGGGCCTCATCGCCGCTCACCGGCTTTCTTGATGGCTGACGTTACCCCGCAAGGAGCAGACCATGTCTTTTTTTCCGATCGTTGAACAGTACCAGGATTTTGATTTCAGCAGTTTTTTCGACCAGGTGACCGACGACACGGTCGAGCGCAGCCTGGCCCGGGACAAACTCTCGGCCATGGATTTCCTCACCCTGCTCAGCCCGCGAGCCGCCGGCCATCTCGAGCAGATGGCGCACAAGGCGCACCGCCTGACGCTGCAGCATTTTGGCCGCACTGTGCAGATGTTCATTCCGCTCTACATCTCCAATGTCTGTACCAACGGCTGCGCCTACTGCAGCTTCAACCATCGCAACCCAATCCTGCGGCGGACCCTGACCCTCCAGGAGATCGAGGTCGAGGCCCAGGCCATTGCCGGCACCGGCATGCGCCACGTGCTCTTTCTCACCGGCGAGGCGCCGAAGGTCACGCCCATGGACTATCTGGTCGAGGCGGCCCGCTGCCTGAAGCGATATTTTGCCTCAGTGGCCATTGAGCTCTACCCGCTGGAGGTCGACGAATACCGGCAACTGGCCGAGGCCGGGGTGGACTCTATGACGCTCTTCCAGGAGACCTACGACCAGGAGGTCTATAGCCGTGTGCATCTGGCAGGCCGCAAACAGGACTTTCATTGGCGGCTCAATGCACCCGAGCGGGCCGCCCAGGCCGGACTGCGGGCAGTCAACCTCGGTGCCCTGCTCGGCCTGGCCGAACCGCGACAGGACCTGTTCTGCACCGGCCTGCACGCCCGCTACCTGGAGACCACCTTCCTGGACACCGAGGTGTCAATCTCCCTGCCACGCTTCAACGAGGCTGAGTGCGGCGACTTCCGGCCGGATTTCACAGTGGACGACCGGACCTTTGTGCAGTTCATGACCGCCCTGCGACTCTTTCTGCCGCGCTCCGGCCTGACTGTCTCCACCCGGGAGAGTGCCGAATTCCGCGACCGCATCCTGCAACTCGGCGCCACCCGCTACTCTGCCGCCTCAAGCACCGGTGTGGGCGGCTACGCGGACAATTCGGCTGAGCAGACCCACCAATTCGAGATCACCGACACCCGCAGCGTGAAGGAAGTGGCTGCGGCCATTACCAACCAGGGCTACCAGCCCATTTACAAGGACTGGGACGTCATCGCATGAACATCGGCATTGCCGGGGTGGGCGGCATCGGCTCGAACGTGGCAGCCACTATGGTACGCAGCGGCGTTGATTGCCTGACCCTGGTCGACTTTGACCGGGTCGAGGGCTCGAACCTCAACCGCCAGTTCTACTTTGCTGACCAGATCGGCCGCCTCAAGGTGGAGGCCTTGGCCGAGAACCTGCAGCGCATCCTGCCCGGGATGCAGATTGAGGCGCGCGCTGAACGCATCGACCAGCACAACTGCGTGACCCTGTTTTCCGAGTGTGAACTGATTGTCGAGGGGCTGGACCGGACTGAGGATAAGAAGATGCTCATCGAAACCCTCGGCGACAAGCAGCTCGTGGTCTCGGCCTGCGGCATAGCCGGCAGCGACCTCGACCAGATCGGGACCCGGCGGCTCGGTAACTGCACCATCTTCGGCGACTTTGCCACGGACTGCGCCGCGGCGCCGCTGTTTGCCCACAAAGTGGGCACGGTCGCCAATTACCTGAGCGCCCACATTCTTCGTTTTCTGGAGACATCACATGGCACAACAACAAGCCAAGCCGACCTTCCCGGCCGGCATCTATGGCATCACCGCTGAAAAATTCTCAAGCGGTCGCAGCAACGTCGAGGTGGTACGCGCAATGCTCGCCGGCGGCATCCGTATCATCCAGTATCGCGAAAAGCGGCCGGGCAAGAGCTTTGCCACCATGCTCGAAGAGTGCCGGGCCATCCGCAGCCTCACCCGCGAGGTCGGGGCCCTGTTTATCGTCAACGACTACCCGTCGCTCGCCGTGTTGGCCCATGCCGACGGCGTGCACGTGGGCCAGGATGACCTGACAGTCAGCGAGGTGCGCCAACTGATCGGCCCCGACAAATTGATCGGCCTGTCCACCCACGATCCGGAGCAGGCCGAAGCCGCGGTCCGGAGCGACGCCGACTACATCGGCGTAGGCCCGCTGTTCACCACCCAGACTAAAGACGACGTCTGCGCCCCAGTAGGGCTCGGCTACCTGGAGCACGCGGTACGCACCTGTCCCCTGCCCTTTGTCGCCATCGGCGGCATCAAGGAACACAACCTGGCCGAGGTGTTGGCTCGCGGCGCGAAAACCGTCTGCCTAGTCACGGAAATTGTTGGCGCCGATGACATCACCGCTACGGCCCGACGGCTGCAGGACGCCGTCTGTGGCCCACGTTGACCCCTCTTTCCGCTGGAGTCCCCATGACCTACCTGAACCAGATGACCGCTGCCCGCCAGGGCACTCTGACCCCGCAGATGCGCCAGGTCCTTGTTGACGAGCGGATCAGCGAAACCGAGCTGCTCACGCGGGTGGCTGACGGCTGTATCGCCATCCCGGCCAACCGCAACCACACCAGCCTGCGCGCAAAAGGCGTGGGCGCCGGCCTGACCACCAAGGTCAACGTCAACCTGGGCGTGTCTCAGGACTGCTGCAACGTGGAACTGGAACTGGACAAAGTGCGCCGAGCCATTGACCTCAAGACCGACGCCATCATGGATCTATCCACCTTTGGCGACACCCGCACGTTCCGCCGCCGAGCCGTGGAAATCAGCCCGGTGATGCTCGGTACAGTGCCGGTCTACGACGCGGTGGCTCGCTACGGCAAGGATGTGGCCGCCATCTCGGTGGACGACTTCTTCTCGGTGGTGCGCCTGCATGCCGAGGATGGCATCGATTTTCTGACCATCCACGCTGGCCTGACCCGGATCGCTGTGGAAAGGCTGCGCACCACCCCGCGACTCACCCACGTGGTCAGCCGGGGTGGCTCGTTGCTGCTGGACTGGATGACCAGAAACGACCGGGAGAATCCTTTTTACGAGCACTTTGATCGACTCTTGGACATTTGCCAGGAGTTTGACGTGACGCTCAGCCTGGGCGATGGTCTGCGGCCCGGCAGCCTGCGCGACGCCACGGACGCGGCCCAGATCCAGGAGCTGATCCTGCTTGGCGAGCTGACCAAGAGGTGCTGGCAGGCGGACGTGCAGGTGATGATCGAGGGGCCGGGGCATGTGCCGCTGCACGAGGTGGCGGCCAACATGCAACTCGAGAAAAAACTCTGCCATGGCGCCCCCTTTTACGTGCTCGGACCGATTGTCACCGACGTGGCACCAGGCTACGACCACATCACCTCGGCCATCGGCGGCGCGCTTGCCGGGGCCCACGGCGCGGACTTCCTCTGTTATGTGACCCCGGCCGAGCACCTGCGCCTGCCGGATGCGGACGACATGAAAGAGGGTATTGTTGCCGCGCGCATCGCGGCCCATGCCGCGGACATTGCCAAGGGAATCCCCGGAGCCATGGATTGGGATAACGCCATGAGCAAGGCCCGCCGCGACCTGGACTGGAAGACTATGTTCGACCTGGCCATAGACCCGGACAAGGCCCGCGCCTACCGGGCGTCATCCCAACCCCTGGACAACGAGGTGTGCACCATGTGCGGTGATCTTTGCGCGGTTAAGCGCAGCCGCGCTATCCTTGAGCTGACCAAGGCCTAGGTCCAAATCCCTCCAGGAGGTATTTTATTTCATTTATGGAGCGGAAAAACTGAGAGGAAGCTTACGGAGAAATCGGCCGAATAGAGGACTCATAGAGCAGGATCCGATTAAAAACACCTGATAACAGATGCCTAGGTAAAATTACTCCTATAACCATTAGTCGAGTTGGAGATGAGAAGACATGATGAGATTTGGGATTCCTGCACTTTCTTTACTTCTTTCAGCTTCTGTTTCAGCTCTGGCGGCGGACTGCTTTGTTGCGAAGCTCCGACTTCCAACAGGTCAAATAGTGATCATTGCAGAAGGTGACTTCGAGGCTCGTTCCATTGGCAGCTTCAGCGTACGGCTCTATCAAGCTGCTGCACCTCCGGATGAAACCACGTTCTTTGTTACTGGGTTGATTCGTGCTCGCGATGGTGTTCTTGAGAAAGCCATCCTTGCTGATATCGATGGAGATCAACAGCCCGAGATTGTTGTCATTGCCCGTTCCGCAGGGACTGGCGGCTATCTCTCGGCGTATGCCTTTGGGTTTACCAAGAATACGCTTGCCTTTCGTACCGAAGTGGAGGGGCTCGCTCCAGATAAAGACCCGTTAACCGCTTTGCGGAATTGCACAACCAAACCTAATTGACACTGCGCACAATAATCACTCTCACGTGACCGGCCCCGTCGGTGCCTAAACTGTGACGTTCAGCAGAAAGGACGATATGACAAATAGAACGAAAAATATGGAATATTGTGATGAATAGAAATGCCCTGAAAGAATGTCTTCCTATCTTGTCTGGCGAAATGGCGAGGGACATCGTTAATGCTGCCGCTGAAGAGGCTCAAAAAGATCAACTGGCAGTCTGCATAACAGTAGTAGATCGTTCCAGCCAAATTTTAGCGGTCTTGAGGGACCACCGGGCCGGTGTCCATACCATACGTGCCAGTTATAAAAAAGCCTACACCGCCAATTCCCAGAAGAGAGAAACGGCTGTTATTGCCAAGGGGATTAAGGATGGCAGTATCCCAGAAGATATCAGATATTTGGATGAAAATATGCTGATGATGGCTGGTGGCGTCCCTATCTCTATCAATGATATTGTCGTTGGCGGTATTGGCGTGGGTGGCGCACATGGAAGTGAAGATGTCCGCATCGCCAAGGCAGGTTTAAAAGCTTTGGATGGGATAAATTATCGATTTTCATCAAAAAACAGTAGTCATGACTGAACACAGTCTGGCTCTTGGTATTATCGTTGCCCAAAAGAGCGCTGCACCGGGCCGCCGACAGTGAAGAGGACGAAAGGATTAATCTGTTTTCAGGCAAGCCTGTGAAGTACCTGTCAGGCCACGTAGTTTACGCAACTCAATGGCACACACCGCCAAAGGAATCCCTGGGGCCATAGACTGGGTCAGTGCCATGAGCCGGGGTCACAGTGACCTTTATTGGAGCACCACGTTCGACTTGCGCATAGACCCGGACAAGACTCGCGCCTACCGGGCTTCGT
>JAVEYP010000082.1:0-6909 GCA_034003445.1 Desulfobulbus sp. | reverse complement strand
TTTTCGCGCAGCTGGAGGGCGTACTCAGAAACCTTTTTAAACCGCCCTTGCCCATGTTGTCCGGGCGCAAAAGAACGGCGCTCAAAAGAACATTTATCGGAATAGCAACGATCGCCCTTGAGAAACATCTTCATGTTTGCGCGTCTGCAGAGCCTGCAGGATGCTCCAGTATATCTAGCCAACTTCTCCCTCCATTTATTGCCCAAAATTAAATTTTGAGCAGTCATAACGGCTTGTCGGATTTATTTTTAGACTCTTCTACGTTTCGGGGGCTTGCAGCCGTTATGAGGCAGAGGCGTCACATCAACGATGCGGCTAACATCCAAGTCAACGGTGGTCAGCGCGCGCAATGCGGCTTCTCGCCCCGACCCGGGCCCTTTAACACGCACCTCTACTTTACGGAGGCCATGTTCCTTGGCCTTGGAAACTGCATCACTGAGGGCGTTTTGCGCGGCAAAGGGAGTAGATTTCCTTGACCCTTTGAATCCAAGAACACCGGCACTCGACCAGGAAAGGATATTGCCCTGACGATCGGACACAGTCACGACGGTATTGTTGAAGGTGGAGTAGATAAAAACAATCCCCTCCGATACGTTTTTCTTGTCTTTCTTTTTGACCTTAACTGTGGCCTTTCCCGACTTTGCCATTTCTACTCCCAATTATCCTATGATCCGGTTAGCTACCAGTGGGGTGTTATCTCTTTTTTACCGCCGCGCCGCGCCGAGGTCCTTTCCGGGTACGAGCGTTGGTCTTGGTTCGCTGCCCCCTGCAGGGCAGGCTTCGTCGGTGACGCCGCCCTCGATAACACCCAAGGTCCATAAGCCTTTTGATGCCCATGGAGACCTCACGTCTCCTATCGCCCTCGACAACATAGTCATTTTCAATGATGATTCTGATCCGATTAACATCCTCGGGGCTCAGGTCATCGCTATTCATCTGATACGGCAGGTCGGCCTTGTCCAGAACCTGACGGGCCGAGGTCAGTCCTATACCAAAGATGTAGGTCAGCGCCCGATCCATGTGTTTGTTGCGTGGCAAATCCACACCAGATATACGTGCCAAGTCCTTGCTCCTTAATCTGAATCTTGCTTAATTCAAAAGTTGGGCAAAAATATCAACCCTGCCGCTGCTTGTGTCTCTTATTGACACAACTAACCCTGACGACACCTTTGCGTTTTACTATTTTGCATTCACTGCATATTTTTTTTACCGATGAACGTACTTTCATCTTTTTCACCTGTCAATTTTATCGGTTATCTTCTGCCCTTGCCACCCTTAGCGCGGAAGGTGACCCTGCCCCTGGTTAGGTCATAGGGTGAGAGTTCGACGGTGACCCGGTCACCAGGAAGGATCTTAATGTAATGCATTCGCATCTTTCCGGATATGTGTGCGAGGACCTTGTGTCCATTGTCCAACTCAACGTGAAACATGGCGTTGGGCAATGGCTCGACAATTGTCCCCTCGACTTCGATGGCATCTTCTTTGGGCATAAACGGGCAATGCTCCCTACATATATTAACAGAAAGGAATAAGTATATCTAATAGCGTCTATTATTTCAATCTTTTTTTCATGATGATTGGAACCTGCAGGCCCGCGACAAAAAAGCGATAATCAATGAATCGTCGTATTCCGCTTACTCAAAATGAGTGGCCCATTTTTAGTGACTGCAATAGAATGCTCGAAGTGCGCTGACGGTTTTTTATCCGCGGTGATCACGGTCCATTGATCTTTGAGAATTTTTACTTTGGCGCCGCCGAGATTGACCATTGGTTCAATCGCTATGACTAGCCCTTCCAGCAGGCGGGGGGAGGCCTGACGCTGCAGGTAGTTAGGTACCTCGGGCGGTTCGTGCAAATGAGTTCCGATGCCATGACCAACAAACTGGCGAACAACTGAGAACCCTGCGGCTTCCGCACATTGCTGGACGGCTCGGGATACATCTGCCACACGGTTGCCGACGACAGCCTGCTCGATACCCTTATACAGCGATGCCTCTGTGACTTCGAGCAACCTGACGACCTCAGGTTTGACTACTCCCACTGGCACAGTAATGGCGGCATCTCCATAAAACCCCCGATAGAGAGTTCCGAAATCCAGGGAAATTATATCCCCATTACGCAGTATCCGTTTTTTAGAGGGGATACCGTGGACCACTTCTTCATTAATGGACGCGCACAGGCTCGCCGGGAACCCTTGGTAGCCTTTAAATGCGGGCTTGGCGTGATGATCGCAACAGTATTCTTCCGCCCACTTATCAAGAAGAAAGGTAGAAATACCCGGAATTATTTTATTTTTGAGCAAGGCCAGAACGCCAGCGACGATCTGATTTGCCTCATACATAATCTGAATTTCTTCAGGAGTCTTAATGGTGATTTTCTTCTCCTGGTCGGGTTCGCTCACAGTGTCCTCAATGTCTGCCCCGGATACGCCCCGCTTTCATGAATCCATCATAGTTCCTCATAATGAGGTGGGATTCTATCTGGGAAATGGTATCGATGGCCACGCCAACAACGATGAGCAGGGCCGTGCCGCCGAAATAAAAGGGTACATTCAGCTCACTTATCAACAAGGTGGGCATCACGCACACAGCACTCAGATAAATGGCCCCGACTACGGTGAGGCGAACCAGCGCCTTGTCTAGGAACTCAGCGGTTTTCTTGCCTGGTCTGATGCCTGGAATAAAACCGCCGTTCTTTTTGAGATTCTCAGCGACGTCGTCAGGCTTAAAGGTGACAGCCGTATAGAAAAAGCAAAAGAAGACTATCATGCCAACAAACATGGTGTAATAATAAATTGTACCTGGAGAAAGGGCAGCAGAGACCTGTTGTACCCAGTCAATCTTGATGAACGACCCGATGGTTGCGGGAAACATCATGATGGAGGAGGCGAAGATTGGCGGAATAACGCCGGACACATTAATCTTCAGCGGTAGATGGGAGGCTTGGCCTCCATACACTCGGTTACCGACAACCCGCTTGGCGTACTGGATTGGAATGCGCCGCTGGGAGGTTTCTACGAAAATAATGAAGGCGACGATAGCGAGCATCAGAACCACAACAACGGGAACAAAAATGAGGGCAAGTTCCCCAGCTTTGACTAATCCGCCAGTATTAACGACGGCAGCTGGCATGCGCGCGACGATGCCCGCAAAAATTATAAGCGATATACCGTTTCCGATGCCCCGCTCAGTGATCTGCTCACCGAGCCACATGATAAACGCCGTCCCGGAAGTCAGAGTCAGCACGGTCATCAACTTGAACTGCAGACCTGGAACGAGCACAATGGCACTGCCCGTAGGGCCGCTCATTCCTTCAAGGCCCGTGGCGATGAAAAAGCCCTGCACGATCGAAAGCAGAACGGTGCCGTAACGTGTGTATTGGGTAATTTTCCTGCGCCCGGATTCGCCTTCCTTGGACAAAGTCTCCAGTTGCGGCACGACCACGGTCAGCAACTGAATGATAATAGACGCCGAGATGTACGGCATGATGCCAAGGGCAAAAATGGAAAAGTTCTCCAGTGCACCACCTGAGAACATATTGAACATTCCAAACAGCGTGCTTGCGTTTTTCTCAAAAAAAGCGGCAAGCGCCTCGCCGTTTATACCGGGCGTGGGAATCTGTACCCCCATTCTGTAGACGAATAGCATCAAAAGAGTAAAAATCACTCTCTTGCGTAACTCCGGTATACTCGCAGCGCTGACTAAACCGCTCATCTACTACTCCTCGATCTGCCCGCCAGCAGCAATAATTCGTTCTTTGGCTCCCTGGCTGACTTTGTCTACCTTCAAGGTAATTGCCTTAGTGACGTCCCCGTTGGCAAGCACCTTGATAACTCCTTCTTTCTTTACGATGCCGGCATCAACCAGGGCTTGACGGTCCACCATGCTCCCAGCCTCGAAACGCTCAAGGTCGTGAAGGGTAACGATGATGCATTCAGTTTTGAAGATGTTAGTAAAGCCACGTTTGGGCAGACGCCGGTGCAGCGGCATTTGTCCACCTTCAAAGCCAGGTTTGGCACTATAACCGGTCCGGCTACGAGCACCTTTATGCCCACGGCTCGCGGTTTTTCCGCTGCCACTACCCGGGCCGCGGCCCAGACGCTTCTTGTTTTTGCGGGCACCCTCAATTGGTGCGAGAACATTGAGTTTAAGCACGGACTAATCCTCCATCCTGACAAGATGTTGTACTTTATTCAACATCCCGCGTAGTTCAGGCGTGTTTTTCCTGGTCACTGTTTTATACAGTTTCGTCAGCCCCAAACCGGTCAGGGAGGCCCTGGTCTTCCTGGTGCTGCCAATACCACTCCTGACCTGTGTATAAGTAAGCGTTTCTTTCATGGTTTCGAGGTCCTCAATAGTGGCGAAGAAACTCAGGCGACCATTTCACTGGTCTTCAGGTTTCTCAACTTGGCGATCGTCTCCGCGGTGCGCAGCCTTCTCAGGCCGTTCAACGTGGCCTTCACTAGATTATGCGGGTTATTGGAGCCGATACATTTGGTCAATATGTTTTGAATTCCGGCAGCTTCAAGCACCGCCCGTACTGCCCCGCCGGCGATGACTCCCGTCCCGTCTGAGGCGGGCCGCAACACAACCGTGCCTGATTTAAACTTGCCAAGGATGTAGTGTGGAATTGATACATCAGTTAAGGCCACCTTTTGCATATCTTTTTTGGCCTGTTCGATACCTTTTCGGATCGCCTCAGGAACTTGGTTGGCTTTGCCAAGACCGTAGCCTACCTTGCCACGGCCATCACCAACCACGACAATCGCACTAAAACTAAAGCGACGACCGCCTTTTACCACCTTGGCAACACGGTTGATGAACACAATTTTTTCTATGAGCTCTTCCTGATTACTATCATACGCTCTTTTAAATTCGGCCAAGAAACACCCCCGTTTCCTTTTTGTGAACTGTGAACTGTCCGTTGACTAAAACTGGAGGCCGCCTTCTCGGGCGCCTTCGGAAAGAGCCTTAACTCGCCCGTGATAGAGGTTTCCACCCCGGTCAAAAACAACGCTGGTAATGCCAACCGACAGAGCTTTTGAAGCTATCAATGCACCCACTTTTTTTGCCTGCGCGCACTTTCCATGCAGATCCTCACCGTCAAAGTCTTTCCCCTCGGTGGACATGGCTGCCAAGGTGCGTTGCAGTTCATCATCAATAATCTGCACGTAAATGTGTCGATTACTTTTATACACGCACATTCTCGGACGAACAGAGGTTCCGGAAATTTTAGCTCGGATTCTCTGGCTCCTCTTTTTTCTCGCCGTTACCTTCGAATTTGTCTTTGCCATAATATGACTCGTTCCACTTCTCAGATGGGATTATTTTTTGCCACCGGCCTTACCAGCCTTTCTCACGATGTGTTCGTCAAAATATCTGATTCCCTTACCCTTGTAGGGTTCAGGTTTCCGAACGTCCCTGACTTTTGCAGCGGTCAAGCCAACCAGTTCCTTGTCGATCCCTTCAATGGTGATGGAGTTATCTTTGCCCACTGTCGCCGAGATGCCGGCGGGAAGGGGGAAATTCACTGGACTCGAATAGCCGACATTTAGCGTCAGTGTCGAATCATTGACGCTTGCGCGATAGCCGACGCCTTCGACAGCTAGTCTTTTTGAAAAGCCTTGGTCAACTCCAAGAACCATATTGTTGATCAGCGATCGCGTCAGGCCCCAGAACGCCATCACACGCTTGCTGGTCCCTTTTGGTTCACAGACAAGAACCCCATTCTCTTCTTTCACGCTAATCTCGGACCGTATATCTCTTTCAAGGGTGCCTTTTTTTCCGGCAATCTTGATGCGTGTACCCTGTACATCAAACTTCACACCGGCAGGCACAGGAATCGGCTCTTTACCTATTCTGGACATCGTTGTTCTCCTTTAACCGCTGAATCCAAGAGTCACCAGACCTCACAAATCATTTCTCCGCCAACGTTCTGCTCCCTGGCTTGCTTATCGGACATGACGCCTTTCGAGGTAGTAAGTATACCAATACCAAGACCGCTCATGACTTTGGGAATAACGTTACTTTTTTTATACTGACGGCGTCCAGGCTTGCTGGCCCTGCGGATCCCGGTGATAACGTGTTCGTTGTTCGGTCCGCATTTGAGATCAATTTTCAAGGTCCCCTGCGCACCTTCTTCAATGACATGGTAATCAGTTATATATCCTTGCTCTTTGAGTACCTTGGCGACGTTCACCTTGAGTTTCGAAAGTGGTACTTCAACTGAAGGAAATTTGACGTTTGCAGCATTCCTGATTCGTGTCAGCATGTCTGCTAACGGATCACTCATTGACATTGAGAATTCCTCTTTACTCCGTAAATTTTATGTTGAGTGCTTGGTTCAGATCGGGTCGCCGGCTCATTGGCACGGCTGAAATTGCTACCAACTGGATTTCGTTACACCAGTAATTTCACCCTGTGAAGCCAGTTTGCGGAAGCAGAGCCGGCACATGCCGAACTTTCTATAATATCCCCGCGCCCTGCCGCACAATGGACAGCGATTGTAGGAACGCACGTCGAATTTTTGTTTACGACCTGCCTTGGCAATGAGTGATTTTTTTGCCACAGCATCCTCCTGAAGCGGTTAGTCTCGAGACTGAATCGAAAATAAATTATTTTTTTCTAAACGGCATTCCCATTGCTTCCAGCAGAGCACGCGCATCTTCATCCTTTTGTGTACTGGTGACAATGGTGACATTCAGGCCACGTATCTGGTCAATCTTATCATAATCGATTTCTGGGAATATAATATGCTCGCTCACACCCATGGAAAAATTGCCACGCCCATCAAAGCCTTTTCCAGATACCCCTCGAAAGTCCCTGACACGCGGCAACGCCACGTTGATAAGCTTCGAGAGGAAATCGTACATTCGCCCCCTTCGAAGGGTCACACGCGCACCAATTGGCA
>JAVEYP010000081.1:0-6919 GCA_034003445.1 Desulfobulbus sp. | reverse complement strand
CCCGATCGGCGCTTCGGGCGCGCGCATCCTGGTGTCGCTGCTGCACGAGATGGTCAAGCGCGATTCAAAAGCCGGCCTGGCAACTCTGTGCATTGGTGGGGGTATGGGTATTGCCACGGTGGTCGAACGGTGAACTAGGCGGAGTACCCGCAGGGTGTTCCCGGACTGTTCTGTATCGAAAGAGCTGATGGACACCAAGGGATCGATAGAGTGGTCAGGCCATTCTATCGATCCCTTTTCGGTGAGATAGGTGCGGATGCGTTGGAGAAGATCGGCCTGAGAGTGGCCGACCGGGTCATGCGAAAGATCTACGAATGAGACGGCACCGTGGGTGACACCGACCTGCGCCTCAGCCTAGGGTCCTTGACTGCATCGATATGGGCATGCATCTTGTTGAATTTGATCTTTTTATGGAAGAACCGTTGGTCAGCCCGGACCCTGGCGACGGCCGCAAGATACAATCCCCGGGCCTGACCACTCACATTCCCCGAACCACGGCCAGCATCTCCCGCACCGCTCGATCAAGGCCCACGAGCACGGCGCGACTGATGACCGCATGGCCAATGCTTAGTTCCTCGATGGTCGGCAGGTCGGCGATCGGCCCGGCATTGCGGTAGTCCAGGCCGTGGCCGGCGTTGACGCGCAGGCCACTCTCCTGGGCCAGTTCCGCCGACTGCTCAATCAGGTGGAACTGCTTCTCCACCTCGTCCTCGGTGGTGGCCTCGCAGTAGCGGCCGGTGTGCAGCTCGACAAAAGTCGCGCCCGCGTCCAGGGCCGCCTGGATCTGGGTGGCGTCCGGGTCGATAAAGATCGACACTGGAATGCCCGCCTTGCGCAGCTTAGCGATCGCCTCGGTTACCTTCTTGGCGTTTTCCACCACGTCCAGCCCACCTTCAGTGGTCAGCTCCTTGCGCTTCTCCGGCACCAGGGTGACAAGGTCTGGCACGATCTCCAGGGCAAAGTCTACCATCTCGCCGACCACCGCCATCTCCAGATTCAGCTTGGTCTTGACCGTCTGCCGCAGGATGCGCACGTCCCGGTCCTGGATGTGCCGTCGATCCTCGCGCAAATGGACGACGATCCCCTCGGCGCCGGCCAGTTCGCAGATGGCGGCCGCCTGCACCGGGTCTGGCTCGACGGTGCCTCGCGCCTGGCGGATAGTGGCTACATGGTCAACATTAATGGCAAGATAGGGCATTCTCGTTCTCCTTAAAGTGTGCAGTTGTCGGTCGAGCTGCTGTTCGAAATCCCACATACGTAGCGCCTCGTCCTCCGAGCGCTCGTGGTCGTAGCCAATCAGGTGGAGCAGGCCGTGAATGGTCAGCCGGCTGAGCCGTCGGTGCAGGCTGGTCCCCTCGGCCGTGGCCTCGCGCTGGGCAGTGTCCACCGAGATGAGGATGTCGCCCAGTTCGGCCTCGGGCAGCATGGCGCCCACCTCATGCTCCACCGGAAAGGCAAGCACGTTGGTTGGCCCTTTTTTCTTGCGATACTGCTCGTTGTAAGCGGCCATCTCAGCGTCGTCCAGCAGGACCACACTCACCTCGACACCCTCCTCCAGGCCAAGCAGGCGGAACAACTGGTCGCAGTGGTGCTGCAGGACCCCAAGGTTCAGGTGGTACGCCGCGGTCGCTTGGCTCCGTTGCAGGCGGGCGGGCATGCTCAGGTCTCCCTGCGTTTTTCCGCGCGACCGGCAGGTCGGTTGCCCTGCTGCTCGTAGGCGTGGATAATTTCCTGGACGAGCGGATGGCGCACCACGTCGGCCTTGGTGAAGTGGCGAAAGGCGATCCCCTTAATGTTTGTGAGGATGCGTTCGGCTTGGATGAGCCCGGATTTTTTTGTGCCGGGCAGGTCAATCTGGGTGACATCGCCGGTGATCACTGCGCGCGAGTCAAAGCCGATCCGGGTGAGGAACATCTTCATCTGCTCGCGGGTCGTATTCTGCGCCTCGTCAAGGATGATAAAAGCGTTGTTCAGGGTGCGGCCGCGCATAAACGCCAACGGTGCCACTTCAATGACGCCGCGCTCGGCCATCTCCGCGGCCCGCTCCTGGCCCACCATTTCGTTGAGGGCATCGGTGAGCGGCCGTAGGTAGGGGTCCACCTTTTGGGCCATGTCGCCGGGCAAAAAGCCCAGTTTTTCGCCCGCCTCAACCGCCGGCCGGGTGAGGATGATGCGCGCCACCTGCTCGTGGGCCAACGCTGACACGGCCATGGCTACGGCCAAGTAGGTCTTGCCCGTGCCCGCCGGGCCGATCCCAAAGACGATGTCGTTTTCGCGGATCGCCTCGATGTAGAGCTTCTGGTTGATCGACTTGGGAGAGATAACCCGCTTGCGCGCGGTGATGCAGACCTTGTCGAGGAAGATCTCCTGGAGCCGGGCCTTGGGTGAGGACTCGAGGATCTTGACGCCAAAGGCAATATCCTGGCTGAACACCGGGTAGCCCTTTTGCAAAAGACCGTACATCTGCTCAAGGGTGGACGCGGCCAGCTCCACCTCGTGCGCTCGGCCGTTGAGCTGCAGGCTGTTGCCACGGGCCTTGATGGTCACACCCGTGGCCTGTTCAACGGTCTGTAGATTGCGGTTGAGTTCGCCGAACAGCTGCTGGGCAAGCAGGTTGTCGGCAAACTCAATCTCGCGTGAGACCTCGACGTTACGAGCAGCGTCGGGTTTCAAATCACTTTGCCCCACGAGCAGCCAGGGCCTCGTTGACCATGGCCTGCAGCGCAGGCACACTCCGCTCCCTCGCCGGCCGGCCGTTGACAAACACCGTTGGCGTGGAATTGACCTCTGCTGCCTGGGCGTCGGCCCGGTCCTTGGCGAGTTGCACGCGGGTTTGCTCGCTGTTGACGTCGGCCTGGAACCGGGTCATGTCCAGCCCGATCCTGCGGGCCGTCTCAGTGATGACATCCGGGGTCCACTCTTGCACTGCGAACAGGGCGTCGTGCATCTCCCAGAATTTGCCGTGCTGCTGGGCAGCGATAGCGGCCAGGGCCGCGGGTTCGGCCTGGGGGTGCATAGGCAGGGGCAGGTGTTTGAAGACGACGCGCACTGTGTCGGCGTTGGCAGCCAACAATTGGGCAAGCACCGGCTCCAGGTTACCGCACCAGGGGCACTCGAAATCGGAGAATACCACCAGGGTCACGGGTGCATCGGCCTTGCCGCGCACCGGCGCGCCGGTGACGTCGATGTGCTGGTTAAAACCAATGTCAATGGCCGTGAAGCTGTTGGTGCGGCCGTTGACCAGGTAGAGCATCTCACCCCGCGGGGCAATATCAATGGCCACGGTATCTGCCTCAACCGGCAGCTCGCCCAGTTTGGCGCCGTCTGCGGCAAAGATGTGCACCTTGCTGTCTTCAGTGAGAACAAAAACCTTTTTGTTGTCGAGTGAATGAACAAAGCTAAGCGGTTTAGCCGGTAGCGGCCAGTTGGCCTGCACCGACCAGTTGACATCGCCGGACACGTTATTTTTTTTGTTTTCCTGGGCGTGGACGGTAAGCGGCAGGAGCAGGGCGACAACGAGGATGGTTTTCTTGAGCATGGTGGGCGGTTGTCCTTGGGTGTGGCGGCCGCGGGGGCGGACCGGAATTGTTGGGGGTGCCGTTCCGCACCGGGTGGGTGGGTGGCCGATCTTTCGGGTATGTTGCTGAATTCCATCGCCTATTGCCGCAAGCCGGCGAGGGGCGAAAACCTTTCACATTATAAGGGCACCCACCCGGATGCGCAAGTCGCAACACCGAGTTTCCGCCCCAGACGGCCATCCGCCTTGCCCGCTGCCTGTCGTTTTTCCCGCCCCGCCTGTTGTCTTCCACGGTTCCCCTGGCATCGCTCCAAGCGGGTCATTTTGTCTCAAACGCGTTGAACCTGTTGAAAACAGGTCCTTTTCCAAAAGCACTACATGTTGCGCGTTTTAGGCTTGATGAACGCTATATGTTGTGATAACTTGCCGTCCGTCAAACAGGGTTGCGACCCGTTGCCGGCAAGGCCCACACTGTGGAGCCGGCCTCGTTTCGCTGCCTTCCCGATAACCCGGCCAGGACAAGCCATCAGCGGTTTTTCAGCCACTCTTCCGACCGCGTCCGACCCGGGTGTCACCACTCACTTTATTGCAGACGAGGCCATCATGACGAGAACCATTCCCCGGCAGCAGCTGACCGAAACCGCCGAAACCGTGCTCGAGCGACGGTACTATCTCAAAGACGCGGTGGGCCAGCCACTGGAAAACTGGGAGACCCTCTGCCGCCGGGTGAGCGACGCAGTGGCCGAGGTGGATCGTGATCTCCCGGATTTTAAGGGGCTGAGCGACCAGTTCTTTGCCCTCATCTACTACCTCGACTTCCTGCCCAACTCGCCCTGCCTGATGAACGCCGGCACCGACCTTGGCCAGCTCTCGGCCTGCTTTGTCCTGCCCGTGGACGACTCCATGGACGGCATCTTTTCCGCGGTGCGCAACGGCGCCCTGGTGCACAAAACCGGCGGCGGCACGGGCTACTCGTTCTCGCGCCTGCGGCCAAAGAACTCGTCGGTACGGTCCACCCAGGGCGTGGCCTCAGGCCCGCTCTCCTTTATGCAGGTGTTCGATGCCGCCACCGAGACCATCAAGCAGGGCGGCAAGCGGCGCGGCGCCAACATGGGCGTGCTCCGCGTCGACCACCCAGACATCCTTGAGTTCATCGTTGCCAAGCAGGACCAGACCCGCTTCACCAACTTCAACTTCAGCGTGGCCATTACCGACGCGTTTATGGCGGCCGTCAGTGAAGACCTCGAATACGACCTGATCGATCCCTCCACCCGCGAGGTGATCCACACCCTGCGCGCCCGCGAGGTGTTTGACCGCATCATCGACCTGGCCTGGCACAACGGCGAGCCTGGCGTCCTGTTCATCGACGCGGCAAACCGCGACAACACCACGCCCCAGCTCGGCGAGTTCGAGGCCACCAACCCTTGCGGCGAACAGTGGCTGCTCCCCTACGAGAGCTGCAACCTCGGCTCCATCAACCTGGGCCAGTATGTCCAGGACGGCGCAGTCGACTGGGAGCGGCTCGGCGCCACGGCCCGGCTGGCGGTCCGCTTCCTGGATAACGTTATCGACTGCAACCGTTTCCCCATTCCCGAGATCGCCACCATGACACAGAAGACCCGCAAGGTGGGGCTCGGCATCATGGGCATGCACGATATGCTCATCCAGCTGGAGCTGCCCTACGGCAGCGAAGAGGGCCGCACCACCGCGGCCGAGGTGATGGCCTTTATCCGCAGCGAGGCGGAGCAGGCCTCCATCCAACTGGCTGAGATAAAAGGTGCCTTCCCCGCCTTTGACCCGACCATCAACCACTACCCGGCCCGGCGCAACGCGGCCCTCACCTCCATTCAGCCCACCGGCACTGTGTCGATGATTGCCGACTGCGCCTCTGGCTGCGAGCCCTACTTCTCGATCGTTATGATGAAAAACGTCATGGACGGCGACCGGCTCCTGATGATTAACAAGCACTTTGAGCGGGTCGCCCGGGCCGAGGGGTTCTACTCGGCCGCCCTGATGGAACAGGTGGGCTCCAGCGGCACGGTTATCGGCCACCTCGAAATCCCGACCCATTGGCAGGAGGTCTTTCGCACCGCCCAGGACATCAGCCCAGAGAGCCATATCCGCATGCAGGGCACCCTGCAGCAAAACGGCGTGGACTCGTCGATCAGCAAGACTATCAACCTGCCCTCCATCGCCACCCGGGACAATGTGCGCGACGCCTACACGCTCGGCTTTGAGCTGGGCTGCAAGGGGCTGACCGTGTATCGCGATGGCTCGCGCGACCACCAGGTGCTTAACACCCTGGCCTCAAGTGGCGACTCCACGGCCATGGTCTCCACCGACGGGCCGGTGCGGGGCAAGGCCGGCCTGCCCGATGTGCTCAGTGCCAAGCGCTACCGGCTGAAAGACGCCAATGCCGAGACCATCTATTTGATTGTCTGTTTTGACGAGGACGAAAACCCGATGGAAGTGTTTGCCAAGTTCCCCTTTGATAACCGGGTGGACCTGAAGGACAAGTCCACCATGTGGACCACCACCTGCCGGCTGGTATCGCTCGCCCTGCGCTACCAAATCCCCATGGACGAGATCATCAGGCAGCTCGACCGCTCCAGCGGCCACCTGCTCGACCTGCCCGCCCAGTTGGGCAAGCTGCTCAAGTCATTCATGGCCGCCACGCAGCACGGCTTTGCCTCCGTTTGCCCGGAATGCCAAGGGCTGCTGGTGTTTGAGGAAGGGTGCGAGGTGTGTCGGGATTGCGGGTATTCGAAGTGTTCGTGATGGAATGGAATGGATGTTTGGAGGGTGAATGGGTTTTGTCTTTTGACTTTGACATAACACGTCAATAGCTACGTTCTGAATTAATAACATAATGAATTTATTGCATTTTTTTCTTTTGACCTTCCTAGATATTTTTATCGAAATTTGGCCTATTAACACTGTTAGCTGCACAGGGGGAGTTATGCGCAATCTGAAGTATGTCTCAGCAATTCTCGCGGCTTGGGTGCTTTCAACTGGCTCAGCATTAGCGTGTGAAGACGGACACTGGATAGAGTCCGTCACCTCGGATGGACGGATTGTCATCCTGGAAGACGGCTCTGTCTGGGAGGTAGACCCCATTGACCGGATCGACTCTATGCTCTGGCTTCCGGTCAGTGAGATCGTTGCATGCGATGACAAGCTCATTAACACGGACGACGGCGAGACTGTAGATGCTCTTCGCATTCGTTGACTGCGCAGCTAACAAGTAGCTCAAGCGGACTACCGGGGAGTTGCTCGCGAAGACCGAAACCCATCGTGCGGTAGCCGCTTAGCTTGGCGTTGGGGCACATATTTGCAATGAGAGAATTTGAAAAAATACTTGAAAATTATGCTGAAATCGATAACCAACTTCGTGCATTTACT
>JAVEYP010000080.1:0-6939 GCA_034003445.1 Desulfobulbus sp. | reverse complement strand
CCCATGACCCGGCCCGATTGGCC
The DNA here is from genome assembly GCA_034003445.1 of Desulfobulbus sp. Lineage (GTDB taxonomy): Bacteria > Desulfobacterota > Desulfobulbia > Desulfobulbales > Desulfobulbaceae > Desulfobulbus. The sequence goes on along the minus strand of JAVEYP010000080.1, from coordinate 6,916 downwards.
GACCCCCTTACCAGTAACACCATCCTGACCCAGGACGACGACATGGTGGTGTCCATGACGGTTGCCTTTGGAGCCGTTCTGGGGCTGCTGGTGCAGGGACACCCTCTGGATACCCGCTTGTCAGGCAGGCTGATGCAACTGGTGCAGGATGGCGTGCTTCCCTTCCACGCGGTGACCAGTGACAATCTGCCGGTGCCGCGCCCCGGTGATCCTGACCCGCCTCGCGCCGGTAGGTTTGCTTCTCCGGATGCCCTGCTGACACCGTCGTATATGGCCACAGCCGCTGCTGACCCGGACATTCGCATCGAACCGGCCTGGAAAGTGTCCATCGTGTATGGCATGCCGTGCGCCATCTATCACCAACTGCCGGCAGCCTATTACCTGGCGGCCCGTTTTCACGATGACTTTGCATCCGCTCTGTTGCATGCGGTCAACGGCGGCGGGCAGAACCAGGCGCGCGCTATCCTGACCGGTGCTCTGGTGGGCGCCCAGGTCGGTCTTGCGGGGATTCCGCAACGGTTTCTGGACGGCCTGGAAGATTCCTCCTCTCTGCGCACGTTGGCCGAGGAACTGGCAGCCAGTGTCGAAAAGGAGTAACGTTGCGGGGTAGTCAAATCGAGGAGAGTCCCATGCCTGATTTGATGCCGACCATCTTTCTCGGGCACGCCAACCCACTGCATGGTGTGCCGAAAAACGTCTATACCGACGGCTGGAAAACCATCGGCGCAGCCATTCACCGTTTCCGCACCAGCTTTGCCGTCTCCGCCCACTGGTACATTCCGGGCTGCGGGGTGACGGCCAATGCTGTCCTCCCCACCAGCCACGCTGCCGGTACCTTCTCGCACGAGTTGCACGAAGTTGCCTCTCCTGCCCCCGGCAGTCCGAAGCTTGCCCGGCGGGTAAAGAACACCCTCTCCCCGTTGCCGGTGGCGCTCGACGAAAGGTGGGGGATTGATCACCGACTTGGTCGGTGCAGACCCACGCCTTTCCCCAGGCCGATATCCACGTGGTTGGGCTTCACAGGAAAGATGACCCGCCAGTTTTTTGGTGGATAGGGTAGATGGTGGGCGGTTTTCATGTTCATTGTCAGGTTCGGCTGAGCGGCAGCTGGACCATCTGTTGCCCTTGGCAACACTTACAAAAAACAGAAAGGAGAACAATCATGGCAGAGATTACTTGGGTTCCTTCATTCGTAGATGGCTTGGCACAAGCCAAAGCGAACAATAAACTGGCGCTCGTTGATTTTTTCAACCCCGGCTGAATTGGCTGCCAACGCATGGACGCGGTCGCGTTCCCTGACCCCGCAGTCATCGATTTTATCAACGACAATCTCATTCCTATCCGCATCCCGGCCGATGACCCTGAACTGGGGTCGCGTTTCAAAGTCAAATGGACCCCGACCCTGCTCATAGTGGATGGCGACGGAGTTGAACAGTACCGCACCCTGGGCTTTTACCCCCCGGAAGAGTTGATCCCGTCGCTGCTGCTGGGGATCGGCACGACCAAGTTCAATTTGCCGGACCGTCCCGCGGCGTGCGGAAGCTTTGAAAAAATCCTGGCAGAGTACCCCGCCAGCAGCCTGGCGCCGGAAGCGGTCTATCTCAACGGGGTTTCCCGCTACATCGAAACTAGCGATGTGGCAAACCTGGTCGGCATCTATGATCGGCTGACGGCCGAGTACCCCGATAGCCCCTGGCTTACCCGGGCCGACCCATACCGGTTCCTGAAAAAGTAAGCCTTCACCAGAAACAATCCAAAGACCTGTGATATCGTGGGCATGTCCCGCTCCTACAAAGAGCAAGTCAGCCCTCAGGGTAGGAGCGGGACATGCCCGCGATGTTGTTTTGCCCTCGGGTGCTCTTCCTGCGTTGCCGCAGCCATTCCTGCACGTCCTCCATGGACTGAAGTGGTGCCGAATATTGAGACAGGTGTATAAGCAATGAACCTACCAATTCCAAAGGAGAGGCTCAATGCCACAACATCGTACACGCCATAGCGCTGAATTCAAGGCCAAGACCCTTGCGGAACTTGCAACTGAATACAGGGTCCACCCGACCCAGCTCACCCGCTGGAAGCAGCGGGTCTGACCAAAAACGCTTCGGACCTCTTTGGCAAGCGCAAGAAGAAAGAAGTCAGCCATGAGGCCGAAGTGGCTGAGCTCCACCGTCAGATCGGCAAGCTCAAGGTTGAGAATGATTTTTTGGCCAATCTGCCCGGTCTGAACTTGGCCGGGCGCAAAACAGCAGGCCGGGCTGCCTCGTGCCAATTACTATCGTCCAGTGGCAGATGCGACGCTTCGAATCCTTTGACGAGTTTATGCAACAAGCAGAATTTTTCATGGACACTGTTGCAGATTACCAAGATTATATTGTCCTTTTCCCTAAGTTGTTTAATGCACCTCTGATCCATATTTATGAGGGGAATAGTCCCACTGATGCTATGCGAATGATTGCCGGATTTTCCGAAAAAATCCGTCTGTCCATGACAGAGATGGCTCTCTCCTGTACTATAAATATAGTAACTGGAAGCCTGTCGTTACTTAAGGATGACAGAATGTTAGGTAATGTTACTTATATATGCCGCAGAGATGGAACCTGGGACAATCAGAAAGAAGTACATATAACGCCAGATGAAGAACATCATTGGGGTTTTCATGGTGGTAACGAGTTCAAGATTTTTGATGCTGACGTTGTCAAAATTTGAATATTAATATGTTATGATGTTGAATTTCCTGAACTGGAATGACTCCAGGCAGAAAAGGGTATGAAATTACTACTTGTACCATTCTGGACTGACACTCAAAACGGTTACCTTAGGGTAAGGTGTGGTCCTCAGGCTAGAGCAATCGAGAACGAATGTAGTATAGTCATTTCAGTGAGTGTCGGCAATATCCACCAAGGTGGAAACCATGGGATTTCAATATTCACAGTCAGCGATATTTACACCTTCTGACTTCTCTTTCCCCCATGATGCAGTGGCATCACAGGTAACACCTGGTGTTGAAACGATACTTATAACCGATCTCGATTTGTTAAAAGACTTGCGTCGAAATGGAAGTGTAAGAAATATGGATAGTCGGAGAATCGATCTTTACAATCTGACATGGAATCATGATAAGGAAAAATGATTTGGTCTGCGCTGGGGTGATCCCATTGGACGGTTTTTTTTTGATCAAAAAAGAGCGCTATAAAAATTCGAATCATTTTTGAACGTTCAAAGACTGGAGGTCCCAATGAACAGAAGCATCCGTATAGCCTTTTTCCTGTCCTTCATTATTTTTTTTGTTGGCTGCTCCCATGCCGACAGTGTTCATCAGGTTCCGGCAGTGCCTCCAGAGGCGGGCTTTGTCTATACTGCTAACGAGCGAGACCACTCCATCAGCGCTATCAATGTGAGCACCGGACAGGTAAGCAATATCCTCGTGCCTTTCACGCCGCACAATGTCCAAGTGTCCCGCGATGGACGGCTATTGCTCGTCGTCGGCCCGGCCGCCCATACGGCCGGCCACAAATCTTCATTGAATATGGCTGACGGCAAGATGGCGCCCGGCAGGCTTTTTATTCTTGATGCCGAGACCCTTGACGTCGGCACAGCAGCGAATATCGAAATCGGCCATCATCCCGCACATGTCGTCATTGATGCACAGGGCAAACGGGCCTACGCGACGAATTCCGAGGATAATAATATCCTTGTTATTGATGTAGCGCAGAAAAAAATTGTTGACGAGATCAAGACTGGCAGATCTCCGCATGGTTTGCGCATAAGTCCGAACGGGAGTGAAATTTATGTCACCAACGTCAATGACAACAGTGTATCCGTAATAGACGTGGAACAATCCAAAGAGGTGACACGTATATCGATCGGTAAAGCGCCCGTGCAAGTCGGCTTCACCCCAAATGGTGGTCGTGCCTACGTCTCCTTGCGAGACGAGAACAACGTTGCCGTGATCGACACGGCTCAGCGCAATAAAATTGCAACGATCGCGGTCGGACGCAATCCGATTCAGGTCTTTATCACGCCGGACGGACGCTATGTCTATGTTGCAAACCAGGGCACAGAAGCGAACCCGGACAACACTGTGTCCGTGATCGATATCAAAACGAACGATGTGATTGCGACAATCGAGACCGGAAAAGGTCCGCATGGCGTTGTGGTAAGCAATGATGGAAAGCGCGTCTTCATTGCCAACATCGTGGACAGCACAGTATCCGTGATCGACACAGCCACACAAAAAGTGATAAGGAACATTAAGGTCGGTGAAGGGCCTAACGGAATTACATTCAGGGGGGCGAGTCGTTGAGGCACGTTTCTCGCGTGGGGCCGGGAAGCTGAGAGACAAAAAAGGGACGTGTTTGTTTTTTAGGCCTCACCTGAGCATGGGGAATTCGTAGGCAGAACAGGCGAAAAATTACGCCGCCTGGCTGAAGGAAACCGCTCTCGAGCGGGAGCTGCACCGTATTCGGGAGGTTGTCGAACGAGGCCAGCTAATCGCCAGCGGGTCTTTTGCCCAGGTGCTTTCGGAAAAATTGGGGCGGCGCTTGGAACCGAGGGGGCTCGGCCGTCCACGAAAAGATGTGTAAGGACACAAGGACATGAAAAATAAATTCGTCCCCTTTTTCCTTGTGAACCTCTTTAGAGAGATTAAACAAAGGTGTTGAAACGAAATCGTAATAGCGACACAAAAACAGTTGGTTAAACTAAAAAAGCCTCTATCTTGAGTGGAGTTTTCCGACAAAGAAAAATCACATCCAAAACGAGGCTTTTATGCATCACAAGAATATTAAAGTCATGGTGCGGAAACAATTGAAAACGCAATTTCTGCACTGGAAGCGGCTTGATCGTCGCACCAAACGTGATCTAGTAGGTGGCAATGTGCCGCAGCAGAAGGATGCCATATCGCTTGGTATGCTCACCTGTCCGAGGATTGTACCTGTTATTGCTCCCGCGACTCTGGACTGTACCAGCATCCTCATCCCAAGACAGGGCCCCCTTGCCACAACCACGTTGCTTGTTTTTCATTGCGTGCTGTTTCTGGGCGGTTGATGAGCTTTCTTATTGCGCCTCATTGTTGAGCGCCTGAACCTCGGTTATTCACGGCTCAGCTCGGGCCCAAGGGATGCCTCTGCGGCTGAGCGTTAGAAAGGCCACCAACGAGGGCTATCTCCTCATTTACTTTTGCAGACACCTTGTGACCACGAAGTGTAAAGCAGTTCTCATGACCGCATTTCGGACAACGCAAACCCTGTGACCAGCGCGTTGCAAACAAAGCCTTTCGGCCTTGTTTCTTCGTGGCGTCTCTTGCCAAAAAGCTGTCAAATTCAGCCCTTTTGAAACTAACTGGTGTCTTTTGCCAGAGCGCGTCTCAGGGCTGAGCAACGGTTGTCGTAGTCTGCGATTATTACTCGTACACAGAGCATTGCCATCCTCGAGAAAAATACCTTGTTGAGTGTGGGTGGTCATCAGTAAAAGTAAGGCGTCGTACTCCGTGTCAGGATGTTTTGTCTTCTTCAGTGGAGGTGGCGATGAATGCCAGGGATTTTATGCAGCGGCTCCGTTTTTTCCGTCCTCGCAGCACCGAGGCGGGGGATCGGCAGGAACAGTTCTCGGACGCTTGGGCGGAAGAACGACTGAACCAACGCGATTGGGAGAGTTTCTACCGCGATCGCTGGCAGTACGACAAAAAGGTACGGACCACCCATGGCGTCAACTGCACTGGTTCCTGTTCGTGGGAGGTTTTTGTCAAGGACGGCATTATCGTCTGGGAAACACAGGCAACCGACTATCCTGACTGCGGCGCGGGTTTTCCCAACCACGAACCGCGTGGCTGCCCTCGGGGCGCGACCTTCTCCTGGTACACCTACAGCCCGATTCGCGTCAAATACCCTCTGATCCGTTCATCCCTGCTCGAATTTTGGCGTGAAGCCCTGTCCGCTCACCAAGACCCGGTGGCCGCGTGGCGGAGCCTCGTGGAAGAACCCGAGAAACGCACCCGTTATCAGCATGATCGTGGCAAAGGTGGCTTTGTCCGTCTCTCCTGGGACGAGGCCGCAACCATCATCGCCGCCTCCCTCGTCTATACCATCCAGCGCTACGGACCGGACCGAGTCTTCGGTTTTACGCCCATACCTGCCATGTCCATGGTTGCCTATTCAGCCGGCACCAGGTTTCTCTCATTGATCGGCGCTTCTGTCCTGAGCTTTTATGACTGGTACTGCGACCTTCCTCCGGCCTCGCCGCAGATCTGGGGCGAGCAGACCGATGTGCCCGAGAGCGCCGACTGGTATGAGTCGACCTATATGATCGTCTGGGGCACCAACCTGCCCATGACCAGGACTCCAGACGCCCACTTTTTCACTGAGGCCCGCTACCGTGGGGCGAAAGTGACGGCAGTGGCCCCGGATTATGCCGAATATGTCAAGTTTGCCGATACCTGGCTGCCCGCTCGGGCAGGCACAGACGCGGCGTTGGCTATGGCCATGACCCATGTGATCGTCAAAGAGTTTTATATCGATCATCCGACCGCTTATTTCATCGAGTATGCCAAACAGTTTACCGACCTGCCTTTTGCGGTCGTTCTGGAGGCTTCGGGCGACACTCTTGTCTCAGGCCGCTTCCTGACCGCAGCCGACCTCGGAACCGAGGCGACCAACCCACGCTGGAAAACCGTCTTCTTCGATCAGACGGCGACAACCTGGGTGATTCCCAACGGCTCGATTGGCTTCCGCTGGGACGAGGCCGGCGGTCGTTGGAATCTGCACTTGCAGGACTCCGAGAGCAAAGCCGCGGTGGACCCTGTCCTCAGCTATGCAGAGACTGCCGACGAATGGCGCACGATCAGCCTCCCTTATTTTGATGACCACGGCCCGGGGAGCAAAATCGGCCGGGTGCCGATAAAGAAGCTGAAGACAGCCGCAGG
>JAVEYP010000079.1:0-7004 GCA_034003445.1 Desulfobulbus sp. | reverse complement strand
AGGGACGCAGGATCTGCCTGCTCTTTGAAAAGCCCTCGACGCGCACCCGGGTGTCGTTCGAAGCGGCAATGTACGGCTTGGGCGGGCAAGTCATTTTTATGAACACCAAGGAGTCGCAACTCGGTCGCGGCGAGCCCCTCAAGGATACTGCCCGGGTCCTCTCCCGCTACGTGGACGGCATAGTCGTGCGGACCTTCGGCCAGGAGGTGGTTGAGGAGTTGGTCCGCTACAGCAGCGTGCCAGTAATCAATGCCCTCACCGACCTGCACCACCCCTGCCAGATTCTCAGCGACCTGATGACCGTCATTGAAAAGAAGGGAGCGCTGGAGGAATTGAAAACGGTCTGGATCGGCGACGGCAACAACATGGCCAACTCCTGGATCGAGGCCGCTTCAGTGCTCGGCTTCCCGCTGACGCTCGCCTGTCCGGCGGGTTTTAGTCCGGACACCGCCATTCTCGAGCGGGCGCGCCTCCGCAGCCCACGGCCCATCCTCGTGCTGCGGGACCCGGCCGAGGCCATCCGCGGGGCGGATGTGGTCAATGTTGATGTCTGGGCCTCCATGGGCATGGAGGCCGAGCAGGAACGGCGTATGGTGCTGTTCAGCGCCTACCAGTTGGACCGGGAGTTACTGGCCCGTGCCCGGGAGGACGCCATTGTCCTCCACTGTCTGCCCGCCCACCGCGGCGAGGAGATCACTGAGGAGGTGCTTGAGGGTGAGCACAGCGTGGTCTTTGATCAGGCGGAAAACAAGATGCACATCCACAAAGCGATTCTCGAATTGTTCGTCGCCGGCGGCAGCAACTGAGGCCGGCCCACACGGCTTTCGAATTCTTTGGAATCCTTCAGGAAAATCTCATGAATGTACGCAAGATTGTGCTCGCCTACTCTGGCGGGTTGGATACCTCGGTCATCCTCAAGTGGCTGGCCAACGAATACGGATGCCCGGTGATCGCCTATTGCGCCGATATAGGTCAGCAGGAGGACTGGAACAAGGTCCGGGCCAAGGGACTGGCCACCGGCGCGGACAAGGTGATCGTCTCAGACCTGCGCGAGGAATTTGTGCGTGACTTCATCTTTCCGGCCTTCCGTGCCAATGCGATCTATGAGGGCTCCTACCTGCTTGGCACCTCGCTCGCCCGGCCGCTCATTGCCCGTGAACAGGTGCGCATTGCCGCTGAAGAGAACGCCGACGCGGTCAGCCATGGCGCCACCGGCAAGGGTAACGACCAGGTCCGCTTTGAGCTGAGTTACCTGGCCCTCAATCCCAAGCTGACGATTATCGCTCCCTGGAGGACCTGGAATCTCAACTCCCGTCAGAAGCTGGTCGCCTACGCGAAGGAACACGACATCCCCATACCGGTCACGAAAAAGAACCCCTACAGCTCCGACGAGAACCTGCTGCACATCAGCTTTGAGGGCGGCATCCTTGAGGACCCGTGGAACGAACCGGACGAGGAGATGTTCAAGCTCACCGTCTCGCCGGAACAAGCGCCGGACACACCGACCTACATTGAGATCGACTTCGCAGCTGGTACGCCGGTGGCCATCAACGGAGAGCGGCTCGGACCAGTGGCCCTGATGATCCGGCTCAACGCCCTGGGTGGGTCGAATGGTATCGGCCGGCTGGACATGGTGGAAAACCGTTTTGTCGGTATGAAGTCTCGCGGGGTCTACGAGACCCCGGGCGGCACTATCCTACGAGCCGCACACCGTGACCTCGAGACCATCACCTTGGACCGGGAGGTGATGCGTGTCCGCGACTCGCTCGTGGCCCGTTACTCGCAGCTGATCTATAATGGCTTTTGGTTCTCGCCGGAGATGCAGCTGCTGCAGCGGACCATGGATGACGCCCAGACCACGGTCAACGGCACAGTCCGGCTCAAGCTGTACAAGGGTACCTGCACGCCGGTGGGCCGCAAGTCGGATAACTCGCTGTATTCCGAGTCGTTTGCCACCTTTGAAGAAGACGAGGTCTACAACCAGGCAGACGCTACCGGCTTCATCCGCCTGAACGCATTGCGCCTGCGCATTCAGGCCCACCAACGGTCGAAATGAGCGCGGGAGAACGGCCGGTGTCGGGCAAAATGTGGGGCGGCCGCTTCGCCGAGACCACTGCCGCCTCGGTGGAGGCCTTCACCGCCTCGGTGCATTACGACGCTCGCCTTTATCGACACGACATCATGGGCTCGCAGGCGCATGCACGCATGCTTGCCCGTCAGGGGCTGATCACCGCAGAGGAGGGTGAGGCCATCTTGCGTGGACTCGACGAGATCGAGGCCGAGATCGACCGGGGCGAATTCGTCTTCCGACCCGAACTGGAAGATGTCCACATGAACATCGAAAAAGCCCTGACCGAGCGCATCGGTCCAGCCGGGGCCAAGCTGCACACTGCCCGCAGCCGAAACGACCAGGTCAACCTCGATTTCCGCCTCTACCTGCGTGATGAATCCGACGCGCTGGACAGGCTGCTGCAGGAGACGCAGCGTGCCTTTGTCCGCCAGGCGCGGGACTATCTGGGCGTGGTTATGCCCGGCTACACCCATCTGCAGCGGGCACAGCCAGTGCTATTGTCCCACCATCTGCTCGCCTATGTGGAGATGTTCAACCGGGACCGTGAGCGTTTGATCGGCTGCCGGCAGCGGATCAACATCATGCCGCTCGGTGCTGCCGCCCTGGCCGGGACTGGATTGCCCATCGACCGACAGTCGGTCGCCGAGGAACTCGGCTTTGCCGGCATAACCGCCAACTCCATGGACACCACCGGAGACCGTGATTTCGCCCTGGAGTTCCTCTTCTGCCTCAACCTGATGCAGCTCCACCTCAGCCGCCTGGCCGAGGAGCTGGTGCTCTGGTCCTCCAAGGAGTTTGAGTTTATCCGCATCGGCGACCGCTATTGCACAGGCTCGTCGATCATGCCGCAAAAGAAGAATCCGGATATCCCGGAACTTATCCGCGGCAAGACCGGTCGGGTGACCGGCGCCCTGATGGCCCTGCTGATGACCGTCAAGGGACTGCCGCTGACCTACAATCGCGACCTGCAGGAAGACAAGGAGCAGGTGTTCGACGCCCTGGACACGGTCAAGGCCAGCCTGGCCATCACCGCCGAGCTGCTCGACCACACTGAATGGGACAGCAACCGGTTGCGCGCTGCCACCGTCGGCGGCTTCATGACCGCAACCGACCTGGCCGATTACCTGGTGCGGCGCAACCTGCCGTTCCGCCAGGCGCACGAGGTGGTCGGCCAGATCGTCGCCCACTGTCAAGGGCATGGCTACGAGCTCACCGACTTGCCGCTTTCGGAATTGCGCCAATTTTCCAATCTGATTGAAGCGGACGTGTTTGCTATCCTTTCCGTTGACGGCTCGGTGAACAGCCGGACCTCCGCTGGCGGCACAGCCACCATTAGGGTGCGGGAAGCCCTTGAAAAAGCAGAAAAATCACTAGGTATGCTACCATGATCAGACGCGTGCGACCCTCTCTGCAGCTTGCCTTCGGCCTGACAGTTCTGTTCCTGCTAACGTCGTTCATCGGTTGTGGCTACAAGGACAAACCAATAGCCCCCAGCCAGATCGTGCCAGTGGCGGTGACCGACTTGCAGTACCAGCTGGACGAAAAGGGTGTCACTCTGTATTGGAGCTATCCCAATAAAACCGTCACTGGCACCAAGGTTGTCGATATTGCCAGTTTTGACCTCTATCGGGCGGTGGTGGCCGTGGACGAGCACTGTGAGACCTGTCCCATCCCCTTTGCCTCCCCAATCGACGTGCCTGGGGGTGCATTGCCCGACAACGGGGCGAGGTCTACCAGCTACCAAATGACTGTCCTCCGGCCCGGCCACCTCTATTTCTTTAAGGTGCGCAGTCGGACCGGCTGGTGGAGCGAGTCAGAAGATTCCAACATGGTGTCGTTCCTGTGGAACACGCCGCCTATGGCGCCCGAGGGGTTGAGTGTCAAGGCGGGCGATGGCAGGACGGTGCTCGCCTGGCAGCCGGTGCAGCGCCGCCAAGACGCCTCGCAGCTGGCTGAAACTGTCACGTACCAGGTGCTGCGCAGCGTGGACGGTGGGGTATTCGCTAAAGTCGGAGAGTCGGTCGCGACCACCAGCTACTCCGACACCCAGGTGGAGAATGGCAGGACCTATGCCTATCAGGTACAGGCAGTTAGTGTCTTTAAGCAGGGTCAGGTGGCCGGCGGCACGAGCGAGACAGTGGAGGCCACGCCGCTCGACCTCACTCCGCCGCCGCCGCCGCGGAACCTCCAGGGTATCCGTACCGATGTTGGCGTCAAGGTCTACTGGGACCAGGTCGAGGCCGGCGATCTGACCGGGTACCGGGTCTACCGACGCGCAGCCGGTGCGGACAAATCCCAGTTAGTAGGTACTGTGCACCTGCCCTACAACCTGTTCGTCGACAAGAAGGCGGCGGAGAACACGCAGTACTTCTACTCGGTGACCAGCATTGATGGTCAAAATCCAGCCAACGAGAGCGCCCGCACGCCGGAAGTGGCGGTCGGGGACTGAAGGAGCACGCATGCACGCCAATTTGCCGATCCCCTTCTGGAAGATGAACGGCGCGGGTAATGACTTTATCATTATTGACCACCGCAAGCCGCTTATCCCAGAGGAGCGAAGGGCCGAGTTCGCCCGGTTGGTTTGTCGGCGGAAGTTCTCGGTCGGGGCCGATGGCCTGTTTCTGCTGGAACCCTCACAGTGCGCCGATTTCCGCTGGCGCTTCTACAACGCTGATGGTTCCGAGGCGGAAATGTGTGGCAACGGTGCCCGCTGTGTCGCCCGCTTCGCCTATATGAACGGCTTGGCCGCTGCGCGTATGCGCTTCGAAACGCTCGCTGGCATCATTGACGCTAGCGTTGCCGACATTCAGGTGACCATCCGAATGACCCCGCCGCACTCGCTCCAACTGGACATCGAGGTCGAGGTGGCCGGTCAACGACTCACCGCCCACAGCGTCAATACCGGCGTGCCACACCTGGTGGTGTTCACCGAAGATTTGGACGGTGTAGACGTCGATGGCCTGGGTAGGGCGCTGCGCCGTCACTCGCGGTTCGCGCCAGCCGGGACCAACGTCAATTTCGTTGGGCGAAGCGCGGGCGAGCTGAGGATCCGAACCTACGAACGTGGTCTCGAGGCGGAGACCATGGCCTGCGGCACCGGCGCGACCGCCGCTGCGGTCGTCGCGGCCGCTAAGGGGTTGGCAGCCTCTCCGGTGAGTCTGACCACCTTGGGTGGTGTGGTGCTGAACGTGCAGTTCAGTGGCGACGGTGCGGCCGCGGATCATGTGCTCCTCCGGGGACCGGCCCATCTTGTCTACCTCGGCGAACTGACCGCTGAGGCGCTCATCGCATAATCGCGCCGGCGGGCCGCAACCGGACGGGCGGTCTAGCCTCTTTGTCCGCAACTTGAACACGGAGTTCGCTATGAAGCAGATCAAGGGGGCCATTACCGCCCTCGTGACACCCATGCGGGACGGCAAGATCGATGAACAGAGCTTGGTGGGCCTGATCGAATTTCAGATCGCCGCCGGCATTCACGGTCTGGTCCCCTGCGGGACCACCGGCGAGTCAGCAACCCTCGATTTTGAGGAACATAAGAGGGTGATCGAACTGACGGTGCAAACGGTCGCCGGCCGGGTGGCGGTCATTGCCGGGACCGGCGCTAATAACACCCAGGAAGCTATCGAACTGACCGAGTCAGCTAAAACGAGCGGCGCAGATGCGGTGCTCTCAGTGGTACCGTACTATAACAAGCCGAGCCAGGAGGGGCTGTACGAGCATTTCAAAGCTATCCTTGAGGCGGTAGACATCCCCATGGTGCTCTATAACGTCCCGGGCCGGACAGTGACCAATATGTTGCCGGCTACGGTTGCACGGCTCGCGGCCATGCCCAACGTGATTGGCATCAAGGAGGCTTGCGGCAGTCTCCAGCAGGTGAGCGAGCTTATTCAGCGCTGTCCGCGCGATTTTATCGTGCTGTCCGGCGACGACTTCACCGCCATGCCCTCCGTGCTTATTGGCGGCCAAGGCGTGATTTCGGTGGTGTCCAATCTCGCGCCAGCGAAGATGGCCCGGATGATGGAGGACGCGCTGCAGGGTGATCTTGCTGGGGCCAAGAACCTGCACTATGAACTTTTTCCGCTCATGGGCGCGATGTTTTGCTACCCGAGCCCGGCACCGGCGAAACAGGGCCTGGAACTAATGGGCCTGATTCGTTCGGCAGAGGTGCGGCTGCCCATGACTCGGATGGATGCGGCCAGCCTGAGCCAGCTGCGCCAAGATATGCAGGCCATCAGATTGATCTGAGCTGACTGACGGGAGAGACACAGACCATGACCAGAGTCATCGTGGCCGGGGCTGCCGGCCGAATGGGACAGCGCATCATTCACATGGTGCAGGCCCATCCCGGGCTGGAACTTGCTGGCGCCTTTGAGGCGGATGGAAGCCCAGCCATCGGCCAAGATGCCGGGGCGATCAGTGGCCTGGGCAAGACCGGTGTGCCGATCACCGTCGGGCTGGAATCGGTTGTCGAGCGCGGCGACGTGCTTATCGACTTCACCTTTCACACAGCGAGTGTGTCCTTTGCACGGATGGCGGCCAGAAACGGCTTGGCCATGGTCATCGGGACCACCGGCTTGAGCGGTGAGGAACTGGTCGAAATCAGGGCGCTGGCCGAGGCGCATTTTCCCTGCGTGCAGTCCCCGAATATGGCCATCGGTGTCAACGTGCTCTTCAAACTGGTGGCCAAAACAGCTGCAGTTCTTGGCGAAGGATACGATGTGGAAATCGTTGAGGCTCATCACCGCATGAAGAAGGACGCGCCCACAGGCACGGCCCTGCGACTGGGCCAGATGGTTGCTGAGGCTCAGGGACGGAACCTCGACGAGGTCGGCGTGATGGAACGCAACGGCATCATCGGCGAGCGGACTGATCGGGAGATCGGCATCCAGACCATCCGTGGCGGTGATATCGTCGGCGAACACACCGTTTATTT
>JAVEYP010000078.1:0-7042 GCA_034003445.1 Desulfobulbus sp. | reverse complement strand
AGGCAGCAATGGTTCGATTTTTCGAACGGAGATGGGCGTATTTGTATAACGTCACCCAACAAAAAAGATATTCATGGGAAAAGTGCAGCACCTCCCCGCTGATTCATCCCCTGAATCAGTGAAAATTCATCCGTAAAAAGTGACAAACTATACGATCAATATATTGAAATTTCAGTTAAAATTTATCAATATACACCTGTCCAAAAAACTCACTTGGCAGGTGCAAACATGAAGCGACTCATCATCGAGCAGAGCGACGACGAATGCTACACCAGCCACTCCGGCCTGGCCTTGGCCGGCGCGTGCATCAACCGCCACAGCGACCTGGGGCGGGAGGTGGGCCGGCTGAGTCGAGGCAACGGGCAGATCGCCGATATCGACATCCTCCGCAGCTCCCTGGGGCTGCTGTGCCTGGGCAAAAGCGATTTCCAGGCCATCTCCGGCGTGCGCGACGACGACTTTTTCCAACAGGCCCTGGGCATCGGTCGCCTCCTCTCAACCGAGCGCTTGCGACAGCGACTGGACGAGCGGGCCGCAGGCGGCCTGATCTCGCTGGTTTTCCGCAGTTCACAATCCATGCTCAAGCAGCTCGGCGTCAAGGTCTCGGGCTACGCCGATGGCCTTGTGCCCCTGGACGTGGACGTGTTCCCCCAGGACAACTCGAACACCTGCAAGGGAGGAGGGGTGAGTCGCACCTATAAGAACTTTGACGGCTATGCGCCCATCGCCGCCTACCTGGGCATGGAGGGCTGGTGCCTGGAGGTCGAACTGCGACCGGGCAGCCAGCACGGCCAAGCGGGTTTCGTGGTGTTCATCCAGCGGGTGATCAAGGCGGCGCATGTGCTCATTGAGCAGGAGATCCTGGTTCGCCTGGACTCGGCCCACGATGCGGAGGAAACCCGGCAAGTACTTGCCTCGGCGGACAAGGTGCGCTTTCTCATCAAGTGGAATCCCCGCAAGAGCAACGTGCTGGCTTGGCGCGATCGGGTGTTCAACGAAGGCAAAGTCACCACGCCCCGGGCCGGCAAGCGGGTCGGGCTACTGGTGGTCGATGAGCCCATGCAGGTCAATGGGTCGGTTTACCCCTGCAAGCGGATCGTGCGCGTGACCCAGCGGACCATCGACCGGCACGGGCAGTCGCTGCTCACCCCGGATATTACCCTGGAAGGCTGGTGGACCGACCTGGACATGGAACCCGAGCAGGTGATTGCCCTGTATCGGGACCACGCCACCTCGGAGCAGTTCCACAGCGAGTTCAAGACTGACCTCGACCTGGAGCGACTGCCCAGCGGCACGTTCGCCACCAACGCGCTGGTCATGGCGCTGGGGGCCTTTGCCTACAACATCCTGCGGGCCATCGGCCAAATAGGACTGCTTGTCCAGTTCGCCCCGATCCGCCACCCGGCCAAGCGGAGCCGCATCCGCACGGTGATCCAGGAACTGATCTACCTGGCAGGCCGGCTGATCAGCACGGGCAGGCGGCTTATTCTGCGCTTCAGCCGGCATTGTCCGGTGTTTGCCGCCTTCCAGGGGGTGTATCGGCAACTTGTGCCGGCGCGCTGACCGCGGCGACCGGGGTGAAAGTGACCAGCAACAGGAGAAGTGCGCCCACTGGTCGAAATTTTACTGAGATTTTAAGGAGCAAGACGCCAATGTCGCCGTAGCGTGCGGCTGGGACAGGACACGGGGCGATGAAGACCCCCAAAATTGCCGGCGCCAGACCGGGTCACACCAATCTGAGCCAAGGCTTCACTGATTCAGGTTATCCATAAAAACAGTTTGTCATTTTTCCCCTGCCTAGGGACCGCTTGCGAAATCTTAAACAAACGTCACTTTGAAAAAATAGCAAAATTTGAGTACGTTGTTAGTGATGGTTCAAAACAACCCCGCTCGGGAGGGACACATGCAACTAGGGATGATTGGTTTGGGAAAAATGGGCCTGCCCATTGTTCACAATGGCTGGGATAGAGGGCTGGAAGTTGTCGTTTATAGTGAAAAAACTGACAAGCTGACCGACCTCGCGGCCAACGGCATCCAAGGATTTGCTCGACTCGAAGATTTCATCGCTGCGCTCGTCCCACCCCGCGTTGTCTGGCTGATGATCCCTGCCGGTCCACCGGTCGATGGAATGATCTCCCGCCTGCTGCCGCTACTGTCTCCGGAAGACACCCTCATTGACGGTGGGAACTCCTGGTACCAGGACAGTCAGCGCCGCTATGCGCAACTGCAACAGGCCCGCATTCATTTTCTCGATGTGGGCACCAGTGGCGGCACCGAGGGCGCGCGGCATGGAGCCTGCCTGATGATCGGCGGCGACGAAGCTATCTATAAGCGGCTTGAGCCAGTCTTCAAGGCCCTCAGCGGGAGCAGCGGTTGCGCCCATATGGGTGCGAACGGTGCCGGGCATTTTGTCAAAATGATCCATAATGGCATCGAATACGGGATGATGCAGGCCATCGCCGAAGGCCTGGAAATCATGCGCCACAGCCCTCTCGATCTTAAGCTGAACACTGTCACCTCCGTATGGCAACGGGGTTCCATTGTTTCCGGACTCCTCATGGACATGACCGTCGCCGCCCTGACACAAGAACCTGACTTGCACTCCATCGAAGGTATTGTTGCTGCTTCCGGCGAGGCGAACTGGACGATTAACGAAGCTGTGCACCTGGGGGTCGCGGCGCCGACCATTGCCGCCGCACTTTTTGCCCGCTTCAAATCCCAGGACCAGGAAAAATTCGCCGAAAAATCCGTGGCAGCCATGCGCCGGGAATTCGGCGGGCACGCCATCGTGGCCAAGGGAGAGGAGTGAGCCATGAGCGAGCACGACGCGCAGATCTTCCTGTTCGGAGCCACCGGTGACCTGGCAGCCAAGAAGATTCTGCCGGCGCTGCAGCAGTGGGAGAACGACACGCCGTCCTTTTCCCGAATCTGGTGTCTCGGCCGCAGACCATTCGATGCGCCCGCCTACATCCGATTCATCGAACAAAAAAGCGGTCTCAGCTTGAACGAACCGTTAGAGGCCGCCATCCGCTACCACCAGCTCGACTTTACCGATTCCGCCGCGTTCGTAAACCTGGCAAACCGCGTCGGACAGGAAAGGCTACCCGAGACAAAACGGCTCTTTTTTCTCGCGGTCAAACCCAAGGCCTTTGTGCCCATAGCCTCCGGCTTGAGCAACGCAGGCCTTTTCAAGGCAAACGAAACGATACATCAACTCCTCTGCGAAAAACCTTTTGGTGAGGATCTCAGCTCCGCTATTCGAATTCAGGAGCAACTCATGACCCTGGCCAGTGAGGAGCAGATCTACCGGATCGACCATTATCTGGGCAAGGACATGATCCGCAACATCCTTACCATCCGTTTCGCTAACCGATTGTTCAGTGAATGCTGGGACGGGCGGGCGCTGGAAAACGTGGATGTCAGCAGCATCGAGACCACGGGTGTGGAGGAGCGCCTCGAATATTACGACCATGCTGGCGCCATCAATGACATGGTGCAGAGCCACCTGCTGCAGATGGTGGCGCTGGTGGCGATGGCCGCACCGGCCAATCTTGGCCCTGAGGCCATCCGCCAGGCCAAAGTCGATGTCCTCCGCCGGATAACTGTAGACGAACGTATTCCCCCGGTAATCGGTCAGTATAAAGGCTACGACTCGCTCAGCCCAGGGTCGGCCATCGAAACCTATGTCGAAGCTACCTTGCGCATCGATACAGAGCAGTGGCCTAACACTCGTTTCTTGGTACGGACCGGCAAGAAGCTCGCCGAAAAGCGGACTGAAATACGTCTCAATTTCCGGCCGACACGAATGTGCACCAGCTGCACAGAAACCATCGAAGCGGCAGCTAACCAGTTGACTGTTGAGGTCTACCCACAGGAAGGCGTGCACCTGCGTTTCAACTCCAAGGCCCCTGGCTACGGGTATGCCCTCGAACAGGTGACCGCGGACTACTGTCACAGCTGCCGGGCCATCGGCAGCCGGCCAGAAGCCTATGTGAAGCTGCTTAAGGATGCCCTTGCAGGCGACCACACCCTGTTCGCCGGCTTCGAAGAATTACGCGAGCAGTGGCGCATTGCCGACCAGATCCGCGCGCTGGCCGGTAAAAGCCACCCGATCATCTACCCGCCCGGCACCGACCGGGTCTAAACATATGGAGGAGCAACGTGCTGAACAACTGGATCCCGGTTTCGCTGCCGATCAGCGAGCAGATGGTTGTCTACAAAAATCAGGCCGAGAAGCGGCCCGTCATCGAGATAACCAGAACCTTTGCCAGCCATGGCATGCACGAGAGCAGCCTGCACCTGCCCATGCACACCGGCACTCATGTGGACTACCCGCTCCATGCCTTGGAGGGCGGCAAATGCTCAAGCGATTACCACCGCTTCCCGCTGACCTTCCTCGCCCTGGTGGTGGATCTGACCCCTATCCCACGGCCCAGCATCGATCTGGAGCAGGTGCGTGATCTCTCCCTGGAAGGTGTGGAGGCGGTGCTGTTCAAGACCATGGCCGAAAATTTAGCCACATTCAATCCGCACTTTCCCGGGTTGACTGCCGAAGCGGCTCTCTGGCTGGCCCGTTTTCCTCTGCTGTTCGTGGGCACTGACCAGTTGGGCATTGAACGCGACCAGCCTGGGCACCCGACCCACATTGAGCTACTGCAGCGGGACATCCTCATCATCGAGGGACTTGAGCTGTCGAGGATCAGCGGTGGACGCCGCCGTTTTGCCGCCTTCACCGCCTCGATCCAAGGGGTGGAGGCCGAACCGGTGTTGGCCTTTGCGCTGCCCGAGCACTAAACACCTCGGCCGCGTTCCACTGGTGCTTCCGCTTTCCGTCGTCCAACCACAACCCCCGCTCTCTGCCTTGGATTCGTCACCAACCACCTGCAAAACACCCCTCGGGTTCGGCCGGCTCTATGTTGTCGCCACACCCATCGGCAATCTCAAGGACATCAGCAAGCGGATGATCGAGACCCTGACAACGGTTGACCTGATCGCCTGCGAAGATACCCGACACACCCGTAACCTGTGCCGGCACCTGCACATAGCCACTCCGTTGACCAGCTATTACCGTGAGAAGGAACAGCAGAAATCCGAACAGCTGCTCGTCCGACTGCTGGCCGGCGAGCATATCGCCCTGGTGTCGGACGCGGGTACCCCAGGGCTGTCCGATCCAGGCGCTATCCTTATCAGCAAGGCGCGACAGGCGGGCATCGAGATACTCGCCATCCCGGGACCCTCGGCCCTGACTGCGGCGTTGTCTGTGGCCGGACTGCCACAGACCGGCTTTTTCTTCGCCGGCTTCCCGCCGGCCAGCAAATCCGAACGGCGCCAGCTGCTGCGCACCCTGGTCGCCCTGCCCTACCCGCTCGTCTTTTTTGAATCGCCGCACCGCATCAGCGCCTCCCTGGCGGACATGGAGCGCGTCCTGGGCGACCGCCGGGCCCAGCTGTTCCGCGAACTGACCAAGATATACGAAGAATGCCTGGAGGGGTCCCTCTCCGCCCTAACGGAGCGGGTCGACGGCGGCATCAAGGGAGAACTGGTGCTCATCGTCGAGGGCGCCGCGGGCAGACCGGCAGACCGACCCGAGGAGATTGACGACCTGCTCCGCTGGTACCGGGACGAACTCCGGGCGAGCGTCAAGGACGCAGTCCGCGCCGTGGCCGATGACCTTGACCTGTCGCGTTCGCAAGTGTACAAGAAGGCCCTGGCGGTCTGGCAAGAGCTACGTTGAGTTACTATCGCTGCCGTCCAGCCGCCGCAAAGACCACTCTCCCGCCACAGCAGCACAACCTTTCTCCCGATCCAAGCGGCCAAGTCGCCACCATCATCCCTGCCGGTTTCCCGGCCAAACCGCACCTGAGCGAACCATGCAAAGAACAACCGCAGCAGCGGCCAGTTGCACCTCCTCCGACCAGCGTCACCTACTGACCGCAGCCTGCCGCGCCGCCCTCCAAGCCGGCGCCATCCTCCGGGCCCGTTACGAACAGCCGCACGAGATTACCATGAAGGGTACCATTAACCTGGTGACCGAGGCAGACTTGTCCGCCGAGGAAGTCATTGTCGCCCTTTTATCCGCAGAAACGCCCGGGGTGGCGGTCATGACCGAGGAAACAGAAGCCACCCACAGCCTGGAGCAATCCGGCCGTTTCTGGGTAGTCGATCCCCTGGACGGTACCACCAATTTCGCCCACGGCTTTCCCTTCTTCGCCGTGTCTATCGCCCTGCTCGACAACGGTCGGCCACAAGCAGCGGCCATCTATCTGCCGATCCTCGACGAACTGTTTTGCTCGGCCAACGGCGCGGGCGCGTGGCTGAACGGTCAGCCCATCAGAGTCACGGACACAACGAAGCTGATCGCCTCACTGGTCGCCACCGGCTTCCCCTACGAAATAGAGCGAAACCTACCGCAGGTGATGCGCCACTTGGGCGCGATGCTGCCACGGGTTCGGGACATCCGCCGAGCCGGGGCAGCCGCCGTCGACCTCGCCTACGTCGCCTGCGGTCGCCTGGATGGCTTTTACGAGATGTGCCTGCAGCCGTGGGACACCGCTGCAGGCTGGCTGCTGATCGAAGAGGCCGGTGGCCGGGTGAGTGATTTTGCCGGCAGCCCCTACTCGGTTTTCCATCCGGAGATCCTTGCCAGCAACGGCGGACTGCACGACTGCCTGCAGGCCCTCCTGAATGAGTAACCGGGCCATCGACCATCGTCCCGCGCCTCCTTCTCTGTCCCCTTGGCTGCTGCACGGCAGCATGTTGGCATCGACGGTACTGGTTTCCACCTCGTTCCCGGTGGGCAAAGCAATCACGCCGTTCATGGATCCGGTGCTCCTCACCCTAATCCGCTTCTGCTTGGCAGCCCTGCTCTTCGCACCATACGTCAGCCGGCGCTTCGGTCTGACCAACCCCGGCCTGGCGGCACTCGGCCGCTACAGCCTGATCAGTGTCGCCCTCGTCGGCTTTTTCTGGCTGATGTTTCTTAGCCTCAGATTCACCAACACGCTGCACACCGGCGTGCTGTTCACCATGGTGCCAGGCATTT
>JAVEYP010000077.1:0-7123 GCA_034003445.1 Desulfobulbus sp. | reverse complement strand
TTAAATTCGAGAGCCTCTCTCTACCCGGTCAGAAGCGAGGTGTCAATGAAAAATAAAAACACCTAACGGAAAATTTCTTTCCTTCGGCGCCGGTCCTAGGTGGGCTGGGGAGGCAGCGACGCATTTCCCGCTGGTCTGGAAAACGGTTTGCTGGTAGTATAATTAAGTTTTCGTGTTTCCCTGACCGCTGCTCGCAGCGGTCGGTTTTCAGACCACAGGTGGTTATGGGATTGCTCACAGGTTCGGCCTCCTTTACGCGCTTCACCGTGGCCGGGGAACCCCCCGGCTCCTTTTGGGATTTCGTCGCCGAGCGGGTCACGGCGCACAGTTTCAAGGATATCGACGATACCATGGATGAATATTCCATTGGCTGGGTGTCGGTGGCCGACATGTTTGACTCCCGGTTCACGTATAGTTCCTACGCGGCCGGCGACTACGTGGCCCTGACCATGCGGATCGACGAGCGCAAGGTCACGCCAGCGGTGCTCAAAAAGTTCATCATGAAAGAAGAGGAACGGTTCAAGCGGGAGCGACAGCTCCCCCGCCTCAGCCGCTCTGTTCGCCTAGAGATCAAAGACCGAGTGCGAGCCGAACTGGTGCGCCGCTCGCCGGCGGTTCCCTCGACCTACGACCTCTCTTGGAATCTGGCCGACAACACCGTGCTGTTTTTCTCCACCAGCAGGAAGGCTATGGGCCTGGTCGAGGACCTGTTCAAGCAAACCTTTGGCCTGTCCCTGGTCTTGCAGATCCCGTGGACTCTCGGCCAGCGCATGGCCGAGGGCGAAGCGCGACAGCTGTACGAAGACCTGCGCCCGGCCGTACTCCTCTAAAACAGCCTCTGTTCCGGCGTCGCCCCTGTCCTGAAGGAGAGATGTGAACCGACTCATCCTGCTGGTTCTTGCTGCTGCGGCCGTGCTCCTGCTCATCAGGCGCCGTTCCACGCGTCCTCGGCCGGAAGTGCACGATCAGGCCGAACCGGCTCTGCTGCCGGAAGCATCGGCCCAGGCGGCGAACGAAACCGCGGTTGTTATCGAACCAGAGGCCGTGGCACCTCCGGACGAGAAGGCCGATGACAAAGAGCCGGCAACCGAAGCAAGGGTTGCGCGGAAGCCGGCCGCGGACATCGAACTGCCGCTGCCGGAAGAAAAACCGGCCGCGCCGGACCTTGGCCAGGAGTCGCCGACGGTCGTCATACCTATGGAACCGGCTGCGCCGGTTGCATCGACGCGGCCTTCTGCGCTGAGCCCCGAGGGGTGCGCGGCTCGTCTGCAGCGCCTTGAAGAGCAGTTGCGGATCCGGGTGGAGGCAGCCATCGCCGATGGGGACGACCCACAACGAGACCGGTTGCAACGGGCGCTGGTCCTCCTCAATGAGCGGCTCGTCCATCTTGCCGACAGCTGCGCCGAGGAAGCCGACAGCCGACAACAGGCGCTGACGTTTCTCGACGTACTAGCACATGACCGTGGCAACAGCACCGCGGCCGCGGCCGCACTCGCCCTGCGGGCAAACGATACCGGCCCCGCGGAAGATATGTTGGCTGCCCTCAGCGAGCAATCCGACGCCGTTGCCGGTCCGGCTGCCTTTCACGGCGGCCGCCTGGCTGACAGCCGGGTGGACCTGGAGCGAGCCCTGAACTTGTACCGACGGGCTGTCACCCTTGAGCCGGACAACCCGGCTGTTCTCCTCGTTGCCGGCCGGACGGCGCGCAGTCTCTACAAGTACCACGAGGCGGTGAACTGGCTGGAGCAGTACCTGCACCTCTGCGCCCACCAGAGCACGGACGACCCGGTGACCCTGGCCCTGGCGCAGCGAGAACTGGGCTACACCTATGTGCTCGGTGGCCAGCAGCGCCAGGCCGGTCCTCTCTACAAGGAATCGATGTCCGCGCTCGCCCGTCACCTCGGCCTGGACCACGCCGAGATGGCCATCAGTTGGCAGCAGATCGCCGAGTTGCAGGAGATGCAGGGCGAATACGACAAGGCGGCCTCGCTCTACCGCAAGGCCCTCGCCATCCTGGAGAAGCAGCGCGGCCCGGACGACCCGACCCTCCTGCCACTGCTCGACAGGCTGGCCGCCCTGTGCGTAGAACTGGAAATGGAACCAGAGGCGGTGCGCCACTACCAACACCTGGTCCGCATCCGCGAGCGCGTGCTGCGACCGGATCACCCGCAGCTGGCCCTGTCTTTGAACAATCTGGCGGAGGCCTACCGCTTGCTGGGCCGCTACCCCGAGGCCGAGGCCAGCTACCGCAGATCCCTGGCCGTCAATGAGGCGATCCATGGCCCGGACCACCCAGCCGTGGCCGCTGTCCTCCAAGAGATCGCCAAGCTCTGCGCCAGCCAGGACAAGACCGCGGAGGCGGAGGGTTTGCGCGAGCGGGCCAATGGGATCTTCCGCCGAAGCGTTGAGGCAGCGGATGGACAAACCGGTCAGGAATTCCTGACCCTGGACCTTTGAGCCGCCCGGGCCCTGTGCCGGAGCGGTGATGGAATATATACATGGATCTTGTTGATCTCATTCAAGAGAAACGATTTATCGGGCAGGAATTTCTCGCCTGGTTGTGGTTCAAATCTGAGGAGCGCGGTGGCAGCATCGAGGTGCCCGAGCGTGGGGACGTGGTAGTAGTGTTCGAAAAGCACATGCTGCTGGAGTACGGCGAGGGCGACGCCAACGAAAAGGTCATCTGTCGAGGCCAGCAGACCGAGCTGAAAGAGGCTCGAGCCGGCCTTAGCCTTGCCAAAAAACCGGAGCAGGCTCGCATCCGCATCGCCTGGGCGGATCACGAGTTCGGCGTGACGCTAGCCGCCGCCACCTTCGAGTTTCGCAACGTCCGCCTGCCGAAGACGGTGGACGCCGCTGACGAGGGCAGGGACGCCGAGAGCATGGAGGGCCGTATCCTCGAACGCATTAGTCTGTTTGAACTGCTCGCCCGACTGGTGGATGACCTGTTTACCCTCTTCATAAATATTCGGGCGTCCCACCTCTGGAACGACGAATTAGTACGAATCCGGGCCTGGACCAATGCCGGCGCCCATCAGGCACAACCCTAACCGCGACCGCTGCACCCATGGAATTTGAAACCGTGATCGGGCTGGAAATCCACGCCCAGATGAAAACGAAGAGCAAAATTTTCTGCGGCTGCTCCACCGAGTTTGGTGCGCCGCCCAACACCCACACCTGTCCGGTCTGCCTGGCCATGCCCGGCTCTCTGCCGGTGCTCAACCGTCAGGTAGTGGAATCGGCCATCAAGTTGGGGCTGGCCACCGGCTCCACCCTGAACCGAGAGAACCGCTTCGCCCGCAAACACTACTTCTACCCCGACCTTCCCAGCGGCTACCAGATCTCCCAGTTCGAGCTCCCGATCTGCGAACGCGGCTGGGTGGAGATCGAGGCTGACGGCCGGCACAAGACCATCGGCATCACCCGCATCCATATGGAGGAGGACGCCGGCAAGCTGGTGCACGACGAGCGCGAACCGGTGAGCTACGTGGACCTCAACCGTGCCGGCACGCCCCTTCTCGAAATCGTCAGCGAGCCGGACCTGCGCTCGCCCGGCGAGGCCACCGCCTACCTGAAAAAGCTGCACGCCATTGTCCGCTACCTGGACATCTGTGACGGCAACATGCAGGAGGGCAGCTTCCGCTGTGACGCCAACATTTCCCTGCGGCCAAAGGGCCAGGAGAAACTCGGCACGCGCACCGAGCTGAAAAACATGAACTCGTTTCGCAATGTGCAACTGGCGCTCGAGTATGAGGAGCGGCGGCAGCGCGACCTCCTCCTTGAGGGTGGCACAGTAGTGCAGCAGACCCTGTTGTGGGATCCGGATCGCAGCCGTACCGAGTCCATGCGGGGCAAGGAGGATGCCCACGACTACCGCTACTTCCCGAATCCGGATCTGATTCCGGTGGTGGTCGACGAGGCTTGGATCGAGCGGGTACGCGGCGAACTGCCGGAGCTGCCGGACGCACGCCGGCAGCGGCTCGCCACTGATTTGGACCTAACTGACGAGGCCGCCGACCTGCTGACTGCCTCGCGCGGGCTGGCTGACTACTTCGAAGAGGCGCTGCGTACCTACGGGAATGCGAGGAAGCTGGCCAACTTCATCGGCACCGAGTTGCTCCGCGATTACGGGCCGGAGCGCATCAGCGAGTGCCCGGTGCGGCCGCAGCAACTGGCCGACCTGCTGCTCATGATCGAGGACGGCCGCATCACCGGCAAGATCGCCAAGACCGTGTTCGCAGAAATGCTTGCCACCGGACACGACCCGGCGCGGATCGTCAAGGAACAGGGGCTGGTGCAGATGAGCGACGAGGGTGAACTGGCCGTCGTGGTGCGCGAGATCGTCGCCGCCAACCCGGATCAGGCGCAGCAGTACCGTGAAGGCAAGACCAAGGTACTCGGTTTCTTTGTCGGCCAGCTGATGCAGCGGACCCGCGGCCAGGCCAACCCGCAACTCGCCAATCAGCTGTTCACCCGGGAGCTGACCGTTCAGGGATAAGATGGAGCCAGAGGAGTGGCAGCGGCGCGGCCGGGGACATCGCCAGCGGCTGCGCGACAAATTCCTTGCCCACGGGATCACGGCCTTCACCGACGCCGAGATCATCGAGTTGCTGCTCACCTTTGGCACGCCCCGTTCCGACTGCAAAGAGGCGGCACGCAGTCTGCTCGCCCGTTTCGGCACCCTGCCGGCAGTCCTGGACGCGGCGCCGGTGCAGTTGCAGCAGGTCAAGGGTGTCGGCCCGAAAAACACCTTTGCCCTGCACTTTATCCAGGGGGTGGCCCGCCGCTACCTCCGCCAGCGAGTGGTCGGCAAGCAGTACCTCCACTCCTCCCGCGAGGTGGCCGACTACCTCATCCATTCGATGCGCGGCCTGCAGCATGAGGTGCTCACCGTAGTTTTTCTGGACGCGGCCCACGCGGTCATCGACGCCAGCATCGTGGCCGAGGGGACGATCACGGTAAACACCGTCTACCCGCGTGAACTCGTCAAAGCGGCGCTCGCCCGCAACGCCAGTGCGCTCGTTATCGCCCACAATCACCCCTCAGGCAGCCTGACCCCCTCCCGCCAGGACACCGAACTGACTCGCTCGCTCTTCTTAGTCTGCTCCTTCATGCACCTCGACCTGCTCGACCATCTGATCATCGGTGCCGGCGATCAATTGTACAGCTTCGCCGACCAGGGAATGATGGCGACCATCCGCGAGGACTGCCGCCGCCTGCTCGGCCGGGCCGGTTGATGGATCTCAACCGTTGCGCCGGCATTTACCTGCACGTCCCCTTTTGTCAGAGCAAATGTCCCTACTGCAGTTTTTCCTCAGTGGTCCCGCGGCCCGGCCAGATCGGCCGCTACCTCACCGCAGTCCGCTCACACCTGCGCTCTTTGGCGGCTGACCCGCAGGTGCGGGAACTCGTCTTCGCCACCATCTTCTTCGGCGGCGGCACTCCGTCGTTGCTGGACTCCACCGACGTGGCGGACCTGCTGACCGATTACCGAACGCTCTTTCCCTTTGTTGCGGGCGAGGTGGAGGTCAGCGTGGAGGTCAACCCGGGGACCATTGACGGCGCCGGCCTGCAGCAACTGCGGCGGGCCGGATGCAACCGCCTATCCATCGGCGTGCAGTCCTTTGATGACCGCGAGCTGACCGTCCTGGGCCGTATCCACTCGGCCGGCGAGGCGAAGGCCACGATCCGCGCGGCGCGGGCCGCTGGTTTTACCAACCTCAGTTTCGACCTGATGTACGGTCTGCCCGGGCAGACCAAGGCCGGCTGGCAGCAGACCCTGGAACAGGCGCTGGCCCTTGGGCCGGACCACCTCTCCCTCTACGAGCTGACCCCGGAGGAGCACACGCCGCTGTTTGCTGACCTGCGAACCGGTCAGCTAACTCTACCGGTCGAGGAGGAGATGCTGGCCATGATGGCGGTGATCAACAAAGTAATGGCGCCGAGCCCGCTGGTCCGCTACGAGATCAGCAACTACGCTGTTCCCGGCCGCGAATGCCGCCACAACCTGAACTACTGGCACAACGGCTGCTACCTCGGCCTCGGGCCCGGGGCAACGGCTTTTTACAACGGGGTGCGGCGTACAGCGGTGACTGACCCGGACGAGTACTCCCGGCGGCTGGCCGAAGACCGGCCGGTCTGGCAGGAGGAGGAACGGCTCGACCGCGAGGCCGCCTTCCGCGAGACCGTTATTATGGGGCTGCGCCTGACCAATGGCGTCTCCGAGGCTTCGTTGCAACAGCGGTACGGTATTGAAGCGGCCGTCCATTACGGCCCGGTGCTTGAACAACTTTCCGCCCAGGGACTACTCGCCCGGCAGGACGGCCAGCTCCTGCTCACCCCCGCTGGGCGACCGCTGGCCAACCGGGTGATGGCCGAGTTGGTCTAGGCGCGGACACCTCGCCCGAGATGGCCGAAAAGGCCGCATTCCCTCAATCTTCCGCTCTTGCCTTTGTCCATCCGAAGGAGTAAAAGAAAAGGCTGAACACTGCGGACGGGTTGAGCCTTAGAGACGCGACCGCGTCCGTGCCCGAATGGTGCCCCGGCATTTTTTGACCACTGGCCGGCCGCGCACGACCGGCCCCACGGGTTGTCTTTTATTCAAACAAGGAGAACGAATATGGCAGGTTTCGTGTATCAGGATCCCTTTCCCCTCGGCAAAGATGAAACCAAGTACCGCTTGCTGGAGGGTTCGGCCAAGTACGTGTCTATAGCCGATTGCAACGGTCAGGAAATCCTCAAGGTCGACCCGGAAGCCTTAAGAGTGCTGACCAGCCAGGCTATGCGCGAGGTCTCCTTCCTGCTGCGGCCGGCCCATAACGAGCAGGTGGCGAAGATCTTCGCCGATCCGGAGTCCTCGGAAAACGACAAGCAGGTAGCCCTGGCCATGTTGTGCAACGCCGAGGTGTCGGCCAACTTCATCCTGCCCTTCTGTCAGGACACCGGCACCGCCTGCGTCGTGGCTAAAAAGGGACAGGGCGTATGGACCGGCTGCGACGACGCCGAGATGATTTCGGCTGGCGTCTACGACACCTACACCAAAGAGAACCTGCGCTACTCCCAGAATGCACCGCTGACCATGTACGAAGAGGTTAACACCAAGACCAACCTGCCGGCGCAGATC
>JAVEYP010000076.1:0-7218 GCA_034003445.1 Desulfobulbus sp. | reverse complement strand
GCGAAGAAGCGGCTACCGGCGATGTAGAGTCCGTAGAACAGTAAGGCCGCCGGCCAGTTGACCGTCGGGCTGAGCATGGTTTGGAGCTGTTGTTTATAACAGTTTCGGGCCACGAAACCCAGCCAGACCATGTCGATCGCGAAGAACACCGGCACGGTGAGCAGGTAGAGCTTAACCCAGAAATAACTGTTCATTGTTGCGCCTCCTCAGGGAGTGGGGATCGTCGCCTGGAGCGGGATGGCGGCAGGCCACGCTTCTCATTGTTTTGTGGTGTACAAACTAAGGTACCCGCTGAAAAACACAAGCATTCGTGTCTGGAGCCGTGCAAAAAAATCACTCAGGAAAGGTCGGCCGCGGCCAGAGCCTGGACCCGCTGGAACTGATCGACGAGCAGGTAGCGCTCCACCGTGACCGCGACCACGGCGGTGTCCGCGGCGCCGACAAAGTCCGCCAACCCCGGGTGGCGGACGAGTAGGAGGGCGCGTAACCGGGCCCGTTCCTCACCCTCACTCTCCCGGGCCCTGCCGAGCACAGTCACGGCCAGGGCACCTGTCAGGTCGGTCGAGGTGTTGACACGGTTATCGATGAGCAGGGCCGCGGTTCCGCTGGCAAGAAGGTTTTTGAACTTGCGGGTATTCCGTCCCGTGACGAACACCAGCTGGCGCAGGTCAGAGCTGGCTGCGAAGGCGACCAGGCTGGCATAGGGGCCGGCAGCGTCAGCAGTGGCCAACACCGCGTGCAGTTGCTGCTGAAAAAGGTCCTTTAGGCTGGCGTTGAGGATGCTGGGGTCAGAGGGCATAGTTGTTTACCTGCAAGGTTTTGTGGACAGAAAATCAATCGGGATATCTTATCAAAGGGCAAATAGCATTTTACGTAGAATACTCAACAATCAACACACGAAAAAGAGAACAGAGATGGTTGACGAGAAAAAGCACTGCGGTGAAGTGAGCGGTGGCACCTGCGGCGACGATTCCCTGGTCTTTGTTCGAGACAAGAAGGACAAGCAGTCTGCCTGCTCCCTGACGGACACCAAGGGGCAATTCGCCGAAGAGGGGACGGCTAAGTGTGTTGATGTCAGTCAGATCGTCGGTTCAGGGCGCTGGAAACAGAGACCAGCTATCGTTCATCAGAGCCCGTCCGCACATCGCGGACAGGCTCTTTTTGTGCACGGCAGGCCAGATCGTACCTGCCGGCATTCGATCCGGCACCTCCACCTGCGCGAGGCTTCCCTCGATACAGGTGGGCGGACGCACTGGTGAGCGGGGATGAGGGGCGTGTCCTGACCAGCCCCGACGCTGTCGTCGCAAGATAGGGTGAGCGTGGTCAGCGGGCAAGGGAAAAACCGCAGATCATCTCAATGGCGCCGCAATCGCCTAGCAGAGAAGGTTTTTTAGCAGCAGACAGCTATCTTTTAGGTGCTCGACGAGCTCCTGTGTATTAAGAAACAGGTTCATCCGTGTCGCCTTACGGCGTCAGTCCTCCCGGTAAAAGTGCAATGCCTAACTTATCCGAGGTTGTCATGGTCCGGCTGCGCCTGCTGCTGCTCCTCGTACTCATCCCTTGCCTGTCGCCGACCGAACACGCCGGGGCAAATAATTTGTCCGGCCGCACCTTGCCGGTCGTGAGCAACACCACGTGCCTGGCCTGCCTGTTCACGGGCGCACCCAGCTCTCCCCACCCCATCCTTCCCGGCCTGCGACACCTCTGGCAGGGTCACACCGGCCGGTCCGCCAGCCGGTGTGACCCCCTCGACACCGGCTACTCCTACACCAAGACCAGCGGCATCAGCTTCAGCGACGCCCTGCCCGGCTCCACCCTGGCCGTTCAAGAGGGCAGTGCCGTGGTCCCGACGGCCGGGTTGACGACCAGCGAGGAGCAATGGTGGGGCCTCCCCCTCTTGGACCTCTGGCCGGTGCGCGCCCTCTTTGTCGGCTGTGCCGCGGTCGGTGGCCTGATCCTCGCCCTGTTCCTGTGGAACCGCAGCCTGCGACGGGCAGTTCGGCGGCGTACCGCCGAACTGGAGCAGAGTCGGGAGGCCTGCTGGCACAGCGAGGCTCGCTACCGGGAACTGGTCGAGGACGCCAACAGTATCATCCTGCGCATGGACAGCGCCGGTCGCATCACCTTCTTCAACGGGTTTGCTGAGCATTTCTTCGGCTACCGGGCTGAAGAAGTGCTCGGCCGGGAGGCGGTGGGCCTCATCGTTCCCACGCGGGACTCGGCCGGCAGCGACCTGCACGCCCTGATCACCGACCTCAGCGCCCATCCGGAGCGCTATGCTCTCTGCGAGGGCGAGAACATGCGCCGGGACGGCAGCCGCGTATGGGTCTGTTGGACCAATCGACCGCTCTTTGATGAAAGCGGTCAGCTGATTGGGCTGCTCTCCATCGGCACGGACGCGACTGAGCGGAGGCGGGCTACCGAGGCCCTCCAAATGGAACGCAAGCGGTTGCAATGGGTCATCTCCGGGTCACAATCAGGCACCTGGGAGTGGAATGTGCAGACCGGTGAGCTGGTAGCCAACGAGACCTGGGCACAGATGCTCGGCCGTACCCTGACCGAATTAGAACCGTGCAGCGACACCACCTGGGCGGCCCTAGTGCACCCCGACGACCTCGGGCCGGCCCGCCAGGCCCTGCAGCATTGTTTCGAGGGCACGACCGAGGCGTACGACTGCGAGATTCGCATGCGTCACCGCGATGGCCACTGGGTCTGGATCCTCGACCGGGGCCGGATATGCACCCGCGACCCGCAGGGCCGCGCCCTGTTGATGTTCGGCACCCACACCGACATCTCCGGCCTCAAGCGCACCGAGGAAAAGCTGCGCCGGGACGAAGAACGGCTCCGCAAGATTTTCGAGATCCTGCCAGCGGGCCTGTGGATCACTGACCAGCACGGCACCCTGCTGCGCGGCAATCCCACCGGCCGAACGATCTGGGGCGGCGGGGCGGCCGGCAGTGACGGCCTTTCTGCCTTCCCGGCCCGCCGGCTGCCCGGTGGGAAACCGGCACCACCAGAGGAAAGCGCCCTGGCACGCACCCTGCGCACCGGGGCCACAGTTGTCGACGAACTGCTCGAGATCAAAGCCGCGGACGGCACGCGCAGGACGATCCTCGCGTATTCGGCGCCGGTACACGACGAACGCGGCGAAGTCGATGGGGCGATCTTGGTGCACCTTGATATCAGCGATCGGAAGATCCTGGAGGAACAGCTCATCCAGGCGCAAAAAATGGAATCCATCGGCCGGCTGGCGGGAGGCGTGGCGCACGATTTCAACAACATGCTGAGCGTCATCCTCGGCCACACAGACCTGGCGCTGGACACGGCGGACCTGACCGAGCCCCTCCGGGAGCGACTGGAGGGCATCCGTGAGGCGGTGCAGCGCTCGACCGACCTGACCCAACAGCTGCTGGCCTTTGCCCGCAGGCAGGCTGCGGCACCGCGGGTACTGAACCTCAACACCACCGTGGTCGGAATGCTCAAGATGGTCCGACGGCTCATTGGCGAGGACATCGACCTCACCTGGCTGCCGGCTGAAGACCTGCCACTGGTGTATATCGACCCCTCACAGGTCGACCAGGTCCTCGTAAATCTCTGCGTCAACGCCCGCGACGCCATCGAGGACACCGGCAGGATCACCATTGAGACCGCCGCGGTCAGCTTTGACCAGGCAGACTGTGTCCGTCACCCCGAAATCTCGCCGGGCGGCTATGTGTGTTTGTCGGTGAGCGACACCGGTCGCGGCATGGACGATGGCGCGCTCACCCACCTGTTCGAGCCGTTCTTCACTACCAAGGAGATAGGCAAGGGCACCGGCCTGGGGCTGGCCACGGTCTACGGCATCATCCGCCAGAACGACGGCTGCATCGAGGTCGACAGCCAGCCCAACCGGGGTGCGGCATTCCGCATCTACCTGCCCCAACACGCCGGCACCGCCGTAACGAGCCCTGCAGCAGGGCTACGCCAGCCAGCGGTGGGCGGCCGTGAGACCATTCTGGTGGTTGAGGACGATTCCATGATCCTGGGGATGGTCTCGGCCATGCTCACGCCGATGGGCTACACTGTGCTCTCGGCAGCAACCCCGGCTATGGCCCTGGAGCTGGCCGAGAAACACCCGGGTCCTATCGATCTCCTGCTCACCGATGTGGTCATGCCGGAGATGAATGGTCGCGACCTGGCGAGACGGCTGGCCGCGACCCGACCGGGCATGCGGCAGATGTTCATGTCCGGCTACACCGCGGACATCATCGCCAGCCGCGGGGTGCTCGAGGAGGGGCTGGAGTTCTTGCAGAAGCCGTTCACGCGCAAACGACTGGTAGCGCGCATCCGCCAGGTGCTCGACCGGCAGGAGGAGGCGGCCTGAGCGGGGAGGCCGCGGGGCCGGGCGCATGCTGCCTGGGCGGCTCGCTCAGTGGGGCGGGGTGGTTCTTCCGGGCTGAAGGACCTGAGCCAGTCGCGCCAGGAATTTCGGTTCCATGATCTCGGCCACCTGGTTGGTGATACGCGCGCAACGAATCACGATCAGGTCCTGCGAAGGCACAATAAAAGCGAAGTTGCCACCCGAGCCAAAAAGACGCAGCGTGTCGGCCGGCAGTTCCTTGCCAAAGTAGCCGTCCACGTTGGAACGCATGTTCTGATACCAAGGCGCATCAAAGGTGCGCTCAATCCATTCCGGATCAACGATGCGCCGTGCTTCCCAGCGACCCTTGCGCAGGATGAGGTAGGCAAAGCGGGCATAGTCCCGAGGGGTCATGCACAGCCCGCCGGAGGTCATCCAGCGGTGCGCGCCCGGCGGCGGATAGTGGTAGGAGACCCCGGAAAAGCCAATGGGCTGGAGGATCCGGTCCCAGAGCACGGCCGAGGCCGTATGACCAAAGGCATGGCGAAAGACCAGGCCCAGGTGGGCAAAGCCGATGCTGCTGTAAGCCCCCTGATGGTCGCCCCAGGTCTCGCTGCCTGCGTAGGCCTCAGGGTGGCCAGGTGGGAAAAGCAGTGGACCAGTCACCGGCCACTTCGGGTCGCGGCCGGTCACCCAGGCACGGTAGTCGCTCCAGGAGTTGCGCCCCTTCTCCAGCTTATCGCCATCCTTCGATTCTTCCGGGAGGAAGCCAGCCGTATGGCGGAAGATCTGCTCAAAGGTGATCTCCGTCTTGCGCGGGTCAGACAGCGGGAACCCCTCCTGGAGATACGTCGGGTCATAGACCCGGCTCTGCTCGGTGACCCGCACCCGCGCCTGGCCCTCGCGCCCGTCCTTGACGAGCACCCCGAACAACACATAAGCAAACGACTTGCCGTTAGAGGCAAGATACTGCTGGAAGAAGCGAGACTCCGGCAGGCTGTACCATTCGCCGACAATCCAGCCGTTTTTGATGACAATGGTGGCGGTATGGTGGTGGTAGTCGTAGCCGACCCAGGGGGTGTTTTGTACCGACTGGCTGAACCTGCCCAGGTCCTGCAAGGCCTGGAAGTCGAGCCCCTGGGCCCGAACGAACTCCGCAGACACGTTCTTGCGCCAGCCGCCCGCAGTCTCAGGGGGCGGATAGTAATCGGCGGCGTTGAACAGGGTGTCACAGCCAGCCAGCAACACTGCGCAGCTCGCCAACAGGAAAGAGCGGACCAGGCGGATGGAGGCGCTGCGCAGCATGGGGTGTGGGGATCAGTGCGTGCCGCTCTGCGTCCCAGCCTTGCGGGCGGCGAGACGGCTGCGGACGAACCAGGCGAGACCGATCACCACGAGCACGACAATGACGATATCCACCTGGTGCGAGTATTTCTGCACCACCGGCCAATGCTCGCGCAGCCGCAGGCCGCAGTAGAGCAGAAAGCCGTTCCACATGGTGGCGCCGATCACCGAGAGCAGGGCGAACGGCACCAGTGGCATCCGCCCCATACCTGCGGGGATGGAGATGAAATGGCGGATCACTGGGATGAAACGGGCGATAAACACCGTGTACAAGCCTTGGCGGCGCTGGAAATAGCGCTCGGTCAATTCTAGGTCGTGGCGGTTGAGCAACAGGTAGCGGC
Organism: Desulfobulbus sp.; assembly: GCA_034003445.1. Taxonomy (GTDB): domain Bacteria; phylum Desulfobacterota; class Desulfobulbia; order Desulfobulbales; family Desulfobulbaceae; genus Desulfobulbus. The sequence goes on along the minus strand of JAVEYP010000076.1, from coordinate 1,194 downwards.
CCACCTTGAGGACCAGTGGCTTGCCGCCGTAGTAGCCCATCCAGTAGGAGGCCAGGGACCCGACCAGCGAACCGAGGCTGGTGGCCAGCACGGCCAGCCACAGGTTCCACGTCCCGTCGGCGACGAGAAAGCCCACAAACGGCATGACCGCCTCGCTCGGCACCGGCGCGATCATGCTCTCCAGGGCCATGAGCAGGAAGGCGCCGAAATAGGTGGTGGTCTCCAGAATCTGGACGGCAATGCGGCTGATGAATTCGGTGATCATGAGCGGTTCACAAAGAGGAAAAATAAATCAGGGCGATGATGCCAAACACGACCCGGTACCAGGCAAAGGCACGGAAATCGTGGCGGGCAACGTAGCGGAGCAGCCCCTTGATGGCCAGCAGGGCACTGAAGAAGGCGACCGCGAAACCCACAGCAAAGAAGGGCAGGTCGCTTTGGCTGAGATGGTCTCGGGACATGAACAGGTCAAAACCGGTGGCCAGGAACATGGTCGGGATGGCGAGGAAGAAGGAGAACTCGGTGGCCGCCTGCCGCGACAGCCCGGTCAGCAGACCGCCAATAATAGTCGCTCCGGAGCGCGAGGTGCCTGGAATGAGCGAGAACACCTGGGCCACGCCGAGCTTGAGCGCGTCGCGCCAGTCCATGTCGTCCACCTCGGTGATGCGCGGCTCCCGTTGACGCCGCTCGACCAGGAAAATGACCAGGCCGCCCACGATCAGCGCCACGGCCACTACCACGGGATTGAACAGGTACGCCTTGATGTAACGGTGCAGCAGCAGGCCGAACACGGCCGAGGGCACCACGGCGATGACCAGATTGGTGACAAAGCGACGCGAACGCTCCTCGCTGCCCAGAGTGGTGACCACCTTGGTCAGCCGCTGCCGGTAATGCCAGCAAACCGCGAGGATGGCGCCGAGTTGGATGCAGACCTCGAAGGTCTTGGCCTGTTCACCGGTATAGTCGAGCAGGTCGCCGGCAATGATCAGGTGGCCGGTGGACGAAATCGGCAGGAATTCGGTGAACCCTTCGACCAGGCCGAGCAGCACGCTCTGCAGCAGCGCAAATAAATCCATGTCAGCAGGGTCTCCAATCGACGGGCGGGCGGGGTCAGGGTTTTGCGGAAAAACGACACGGCGCAAGGGCCGACGTGGGGCAAAAGAATACGCTTGATACCTAAATTGGCCTTCAGCG
>JAVEYP010000075.1:0-7337 GCA_034003445.1 Desulfobulbus sp. | reverse complement strand
AGCGGACCGCTGAGCTCATCAAAACCACCATCGGCAATGTCCTGCCGGAAGAGCCCTATGAGACCATGGACATCAAGGGCCGCGACCTAGTGTCCGGCATCCCTAAGACCTTGACCATCACCTCCACGGAAATCCAGTCGGCCATTGCCGAACAGGTCGACGTGATTGTCGATGCCGTGCGGGTGGCGCTGGAACCGACCCCGCCGGAGCTTTCCGCGGACATCGTCGATCAAGGCATTGTTCTCACAGGCGGTGGCGCCCTTTTGAAGAATCTCGACACGCTCCTGAAGAACGAGACCGGCATGCCCATCATTGTCGCTGAAGATCCCCTCTCCTCAGTGGTGCTCGGCTCCGGCCGGGTCCTCGACAATCTCGAGATCCTGCGGGAGATCGCCATCGATTAACCGCGCCGTCCCGGCCGGACTCCACGTGTGCCGTTCCTGTTGTTTCCATGAGAAAAAAACTCACCAGAAGAAAAAGTGACCGTTACCGGTTATTCCGTTTCGTTTTTCTCGGCGGCCTGTTGCTGACCCTGACGCTTATTTTTCTCGTTTCCACCCTCAGCAGCCAACGATTTGGCTCCCTGCACAAACTGGTGATCGAGACGGTGGGGCCTGTTCAGAAGCTGTTCGCCGCAGGCGGCGCCTCAATCAGCTCGTTTAAAAACGAGTACCTGGACATTCTCCAGGACGTGATCAAGGTTCGCGAGGAGAACAAACGGCTGCTCAAGCAGCTACAGGAAACCGAAGGCACGCTGAATCGGAGCCGAGAGGCCATGGCCACCAACGCCAGCCTACGCCGCCTGCTGGAGTTCAAAAACAACCTCTCCCGGCCGACTGTGGGGGCGGCGGTCATCGGCAAAGATCCCTCCACCTGGTTCCGCTCGGTGATCATCGATCAGGGGGCCAATCGAGGCATTGTCAAGGGCAACGCGGTGGTCAACAGCGAGGGCGTGGTCGGCCAAATTTTCACGACCTCGCCTAACTACGCAAAGGTCCTGCTCGCCATTGCCCCATCCAGCGCCATCGACGTGATGCTGCAGAAATCACGGGTGCGGGGCATGCTCAAGGGCAACGGCACCCTGACGTACCGGCTCGAATATATTCTTAAGACCGTGGATGTCGCGGAGGGGGAACATGTGGTCACCGCGGGCTACGGGGGAGTGTTCCCGACCGGCGTGCCGGTCGGAGTAGTCTCTCGGATCGTTCATAAACCGCGGGGCATGTTCCACGAAATCGAGGTGACTCCCTCCGTGGATTACCAGACGCTCGAGCACCTGCTTACCATCGAGCAGCAGGACGTGTCCGAACTCAAACAGGTAGAGCAGCCATGAGCCGGCCATGGGCAAGTCGTGGCTGTCGCGACAGCACGGTCCTTCTCCGAAGGCGGTGGGTCAAGCGGACGCCGGGGGGTACACGACATGGTGGTTGTTAGTTTTATCCTGGTTGGCGTGCTCCTGGTGATCGTGCAGACCACCCTCTGCATGCCCTCGCCGGTGTGGTGGTTGGCGCCCGACTTCTACTACGTGCTGGTCGGCTATCTGGCCTACCGGCTGGATCTGATCCGCAGCCTGATCATCCTTTTCCCGCTGGGCTGCACCCTGGATGTCCTTTCCGGCACAGTGCTCGGCTTGCACTCGATCCTCTGCTTCGGTGGGTATTTTCTGCTTAGATTCATCTCCGCAAAACTGCCGGTACTCGAGTCCCTCTACCAGATTCCGCTTGTCGCCACGAGTTTCCTAGCAGTCAGCTGGTGCGCCCATGTCATCGTCTCCGCTTTCGACAAAGAGGTGCTGCTCCCCTGGTCCTGGCCACTAATGATGGTTCGAATCCTGCTGGTGGGCGTGTTCGCCTTCCCGCTGTTCCGCCTGTTCGATATGGTCCGTAAACTTGCCCAACGCAACATACTCCCCTGGAACCGGTTGCACCTGCGGGTGGACAACCGTCGCCGGCGTCGGTCAGGCTGACTCGCCTCGTTTGACGGGACAGAAACATGGCCTCCAAACTGTTCGACAACCGTATGAAAAACATACCAAAACAGAACCGCCGACGTCCGGAGCTGCTGCTCGATGCTGAGCGAAAAAAAGACTCGAACGTTACCAGACTGACTCCGCGGGACGAAAATGACCTGAGCTGTTTCAGAAAAAAGGCATTTTACTCGCTCTTCTTGCTCATCTTCTTTTTTGCCGTAATCCTCACCCGCCTCTGGTTTCTGCAGATTAACCGAGGGGACTACTATCGCGAACTGGCCGATTCCAACCGGGTCCGCTACCAGGAGATCGCCGCTCCACGCGGCAACATTTACGACCGCCGGGGACGGGAGATCGTCACCAACCGACCTTCCTTCAACGAGGTCAGGCTGCGCGAGAGCAACCGGGTCGACGACGACAGGCTAAAAAACCTGACCAAAATCCACGATCAAGACCCGTCCACACTGCTCGAAAAAATCAGAAAAATGGTCGGTGAGCCCGGCCACATCCCGGTCCGCCTTGCCGAGGACATTAGCTGGGATCTAGTCGCACGGATCGAGAACAGCCGCATGTACCTCCCCGAGATTAAGATCGAAGTCGTGCCGTTACGGGTCTACCATCACGGCAACCTGGCATCGCACCTCATTGGCTACCTCGGCGAGATCAGCAAGATCGAACTCGACGCGGCTGACAAGGAATTGTACCGGGGTGGTGACATGATTGGCAAGATGGGCCTGGAGCGGCTGCGCGAGAGCGACCTGCGCGGTGAAAAAGGGCGTGATTATATGGAGGTCAATGCGCTTGGCTTCGAGCAAAAAAATCTCAAGGGGGTGGAGCCGTTACCCGGCCGGGACCTCTATCTAACCCTGGATATCGAGTTGCAGAAGATCGCCGAGGAGTCGATGGCCGCCCAAGACTTTGCTGGGGCTGTGGTCGCCATGGAGGCCCAGACCGGTCGCCTACTGGCGCTGGCCAGCGCTCCCACCCTGCATTTGGAGGAATTTGTCGGCGGGATATCCCACAAGGCCTGGCAAGGGATGCTCGACAACCCACAGCATCCCCTGATCAACAAACTGGTGCAGGGACAGTACCCGCCAGGTTCAACCTATAAACCAGTCACCGCCTTTGCCGGCCTTGCCGAGGGGGTGATCACACCGGACACTACCTTTTTCTGCCCTGGGTCGTACCGGTTCGGCAACCGCACATACCGATGCTGGAAGCGCGGCGGGCACGGGGCGGTGAGCCTACAAAGGGCCGTGGCCGAATCCTGCGACGTCTATTTCTACCAGGTGGGGCTGCGGCTCGGCGTGGATCGCCTGGCCCGCTACGCCAAAATGTTTGGCCTAGGGGAAAAATCCGGGGTGGAGATGGAGCACGAAAAGCCGGGCCTTATTCCGACCGCGGCGTGGAAGAAGAGCAACCGAGGCCAGGCCTGGCAGGAGGGCGAAACCCTGTCCATCGCCATTGGTCAGGGCTACGATCTCGCCACCCCTCTGCAGATGGCTGAAATGACAGCAGTGATCGCGAACGGGGGGATGCTCTACAAGCCGTCAGTTATCGAGAAGGTCGTCGATCCGGACGGCCGGAAGACCCATTCCTTCACCCCGGAGGTGCTAAGCCGAATCACCGGCCAGGCGCGAAACCTCAAGTTGGTGCGCGAGGGCATGGTCGAGGCGGTCAACAGCCGCCGGGGCACCGGTCGCGAGGCACAGATCGACGCTCACGGGATCCTTGTGGGCGGCAAAACCGGAACCGCCCAAGTGGTCCGCCTGGCCGTGTACAAGCACCTAAAAGAAAAAGACATCCCCTACAAGTATCGAGATCATGCCTGGTTCACCTGCTTCGCCCCAGCGGTGAACCCGGAGATTGTTGTGACCGTGCTAGTCGAGCACGGCCTGCATGGCGGATCGGCCTCCGCACCCATCGCCGCAAAAATTCTCAATCGGTATTTCGAGGACAAGATGCGCGACCAACAGAGAAAATCGGACGCGCAGGAGGACGGGGCAAGACCCCCGAGCAACAGAGTGATTCTTGATGGGCCAATGATAGAGGAAAACGACACGCCGCAAGACGGCGATGACGCCGACGACGGTGCTGCCGGCGAACCGGTGAACAGAGCGCTATGATTCAATTCGACAGACGACTGCTGCAGCATTTTGACTGGGTGATGCTGCTGATGCTGACGCTGGTATGCGGCATGGCGCTGATGAACCTCTACAGTTCTACCTACAGCGCCGACACCGGGGTCTCGTCCATCTTCTACAAAGAACTGACCTTTTTCGCCGTGGGCATGACCATGATCCTGCTGCTCATGACCCAGGATTACCACCGGTTGGTGAAGGCCGGCTACGTGCTCTACGTGGTCAACCTGTTGCTGCTGCTCTATGCTCTTTTCTTCGTCAAATCCATCGCTGGCGCGCAGCGCTGGATCACCCTGGGCTTTTTCAACCTGCAGCCCTCGGAGCCCGCCAAGCTGATCCTTATCCTGGTGCTCGCCCACACCTATGCCAGCATTGAGGTCCCGAGCGGCTACCGGCTGCGCGACCTGGTCCGCCCCATCGCCCTGACAGCGCCCCCCTTTGCCCTGATCATGGTGCAGCCCGACCTGGGCACGGCGCTCATCTGCGCGACCATCTTCGTGTCCATGACCTTGTTCGTTCGGCTGCGCTGGACAACGCTTGGCATCCTCGCGAGCGCCGGCCTCACGTGCGCGTTCATCGGCTGGAAATTCCTGCTTAAGGACTACCAGCGAAAGCGGATTGAGACCTTCCTCAACCCGGAAGGCGACCCCATGAATCACGGCTACCAGATCATGCAGTCAAAAATCGCCGTTGGTAGCGGCGAAATCTTCGGCAAGGGGTTCATGGAGGGGACGCAGGGACACCTGCATTTCTTGCCGGAACGGCATACGGACTTCGCTTTTTCAGTGTGGGCGGAGGAATGGGGGTTCGCCGGTGGGGTGTTCTTTCTGAGCTGCTATTTTTTCCTGCTTGTCTGGGGTATTAATATTGCTTTGTCGGCCCGGGACAAACTGGGCGCGCTTCTCGCCTTTGGCTGCACCATGCTTATTTTCTGGCAGGCGGTCATCAACCTGTTCATGATCATGGGCTTCCTGCCGGTGGTCGGCGTGCCGCTGCCGCTGTTCAGCTACGGTGGTTCCTCGCTGCTAACCAACATGCTGGCTATCGGCATCCTTATGAACATTCGCATGCGCAGCTTCCCGCCGACCTCTGCACAGTAAAGGCGCAGCTTCAGTCCCCGCGGGCAGTTAGCACCAGTTGGCGCAGGGCGGCGATGAAGCCTGGGTCGTTGTTCAGAGCGCGGGTGACGGCGAAGCGCAACCCCAGTTCCTCGGCCAGCTGTCGGTATTCGATGTCGATCTCGTACAGGGTCTCAACATGGTCAGACACGAACGACAGGGGGACCATCAGCAGATTTTTCCCTCCTCTCGCCGCGATTTCCCTGATCATCTTCGGAGTCGATGGCCCAAGCCACTCCACCGGGCCGCTGCGGCTTTGGTAGCAGAGCCGCCCTTGTTGCCCGGTCAACTGCTCGATTGCGCGGATCGTCTGGTGCAGATGATCGACATAGGGGTCGCCCTCATCGATAAACTGCACCGGCAGGCTGTGAGCACTGTACACGACCTCCACTGCTTCACCCTGATACCGTGCCAGCCCCTCCGTGATGCGCGCCGCCAGGCAGGCAACGTATTCCGTCGCCGTCGGCCAATCACGAATTTCCCGTACCGGCAGGTCGAGCCCGAGCCGCGCGTTGGCGCGGTACAGGTCGGAGAACGAAGAGCCCGTAGTGGCGATGGAATAGTGCGGGTAGAGCGGCAGGGCGATGAGTTCTTTAACCCCGGCCGCCGCCATTTTCCGGAGCACCTCATGGGCGAACGGCTGCCAGTAGCGCATGCACGGGCTGACCACAAAGTCTCCGTCCTTGACCAGCGCATTTTCCAGTGCCCGAGCCTGTTCCCACGTCTTCCCCAGGATTGGCGAACCACCGCCGATACGGCGATAGTTCGCCATGCTTTTCGGCGCCCGGCGCCAGGCGATGATGCGCGCGATGGTCTTTTGCAGAAAGGCCGGACCGAGGCGAATAATCTGCCGGTCCGAGAAAAGGTTAACGAGGAAAGGCCGGACGTCTTCGAGGCGTTGTGGCCCGCCGAGATTGAGCAACAGGATGCCGGTTTTTTGGTGTGTTTTCATTGTGCCACTCTACCGAAGAGGCCGATCCGACGCCAACAAATAGTGTGGCTTACCTCTTGATTTTCGTTCGAAATGATGTCTATAGTACCAATGTGATGAGACGGTATTTCATCGATTTTGGTCATTTCCCGTTTGCGTTGCGCGTCCTTGCGATGCATCCACAAGAACGGCACTTTCCGGCCATCGGCTTTGTCCTTTTCCTGTCAATTTGGCAGGAGCTACGTGTCGTGGCCCTCAACCAGTGGCGTGAAGCCGCTGGCATTTTTAACAGTGGAGGACTTGTATGGAGTTGAAAATTGAAGCTAAAAATCTAGACCTTCGTCAAAGCTGGCAAGATAAAATAGAGGAGGAACGCAATAAACTTATCCGCCATTACGCAGGCTTGGTGCTGCATCTGCGCGTGACCATTGAAGCCACCCCCAGCCATAAGGAGGGAGGACACGAGGTTCGCTTGGTTGCCACCGTTCCTAATGACACCGTCGTTGTCAAACGCGGGGGTGAGAGTGTGCGGCCCCTCTTGGTCGAGGCCTTCGATGTCCTCGGTCTCCAACTCAAGGAGATCGTCAAGAAGAAGCAGAACCACAAGGCCGCCAAGGTTCAAGGTGGTCCCAGTGACGGCCGGATCACGGGTATTGTTCGCAAGATCTTTCCTGAGGACGCCTACGGCTTCATCGTCACGGAGGATAAGCTCGACGTGTATTTCCATGCAAACGCCCTGCGTGATGTGGACATGAACGATATAGCTGAAGGCGACGAGGTCTTCTTCGCCATGGGAGAGGGTGACAAAGGGCCCCAGGCCACCTGGGTCCGAGTAGGTTAGGCCTGAACCCTGAACCCGGACTGGCGGCCGGGCGCCAGCTTTCTTCCCATGCACTGTGTTGTGCCTTTGACCCTGCCTCCGGGCGGGGTTTTTTACTCCACCCCGTCCCGAGAAAATATTGTCGTGGCCGCCAGAATCCTTGTCCCGACCGTCCACGGATCCCTAGCCCAGAGCGGCAAAAACGATTGGGCACTATCCTTGACCATTGTAGGTACGAGCCGTCCGCCCGCCCAGAGGCAACGGCGCTACTCCACCATCCATCCCTAAAACACGGCCCGTCGCTGGTCGCCCGGAACCCATCGCAGCGCCCGAGGAGACCACATGCCCACCCCCGAAC
>JAVEYP010000074.1:0-7372 GCA_034003445.1 Desulfobulbus sp. | reverse complement strand
TCAATTCAGCCAACATCTCGGCGCGTTGGATGACCGGGATATACTGCTCGCGGGCCGCGACCACCTCGGGGTTGTCAACGGCGATGGCCGTGGAAGTGACAACCACATCGGCGCCTTCCACCCAGGATGCCTCGTGGCCTTCGTGGATCACCCCGCCCATCCCGGCCAGTCGCCGGGTGGTGTCGGTGGCACGCAGATCAGAACCGCTCACCCGGTAGCCGAGGCTAAGAAGCAACTCGGCGATGCCGGACATGCCGATACCACCAATACCGACAAAGTGAATGTATTTGGTCTTTCTATACATGGGCCAGTGTTCGTCAGAACCTCAAAAAGAAAATTTTCCGTTTAATGGTGGTACGAGGCGGAGGCACTCGTCGACAATCCGTGCGGCAGCTTCTGGCAGGGCCATGGCCCGCATTTTGGCGGTCATAGTATGTAACTCTGCCCTGTTATGCAAGCGCTCGCTGAGCACCTTAGCGAGAAATGGACCGGTCAGGACAGCTTCTTCGAAGACTATGCATCCTCCTGCTTTTTCATAATATTTCCCATTCATCAATTGATGATTGTCTGCGGCAAAGGGGTACGGCACGAGCAGCGCCGGCAGGCCCATCACAGCCAGTTCGGCCAGGGTGGTCGCCCCTGCCCGAGACACCGCCAAATCGGCCCGTCCATAGACCCCGGCCATATCGCTAATAAAGGCCGAGACCTCGGCCTCGACACCAAGTCGCCGGTACGCCTCCCGCACTATAGCTTCGTCGGCCTTCCCAGTCTGGTGGATAAACCGTACCGGCAGGCCCTCCGCCACCAGCAGTTCCGCCGCCTCGAGCGTGAGCAGATTGACCCGATGAGCCCCCTGGCTGCCGCCAAGGATCAGCAAGGTCGGCACCTCCTGCGCGGGCCGCTCGCCCTTGGCCGCTGCCAGGATCTCCTGGCGCACCGGGTTACCGGTCTGTACCGTTTTTGCCGACGGAAACGATGACTCACAAGGCAACGAAATGCAAATCCGGTCCGCCAATCGGCCAGCCAGTCGATTGGCCATTCCCGGTACGGAATTCTGCTCGTGGATGACCACCGGTACACCGAGCATCCGGGCGGCGAGGAGCACCGGCCCGGTCACGTAGCCGCCCACCCCGAAGACCAAGTCCGGACGGAAACGGCGGAGCATGCGCCAAGCCGCCCATACTGCCGGCACCATTTGCGCCAAACTCCACATCTTGCGGGCGACGGACAGCCCCTTGACACCACCGCAGTTGAGCGTTGCCAACTCGAAACCACGGTCGGCCAGAGCCTCTTGGTCGAGTAGGCGAGAGGTGCCGATGAACAGCACCTGCGTCCCGGGAACCCGCTCTTGCATGGCCGTGGCTAGGGCGATGCCTGGAAATAGGTGGCCGCCGGTGCCGCCACCGGTGACGATCAGGCGCATGTGCTGCATACTTCGCTAGCCACTGGCTGCAGCCGGTCAATGCGCGCGCCGGTGCGCCGGTCGCGGCATTGGGTTTCGATCTCAAACAGCATGGCTTCGTAGCAATCGGGGCAGTACGCGTGGGTCATTGGTTCGCGGACGACTGGTGCACGATACGACGTCAGCCACTGGTCACCCTGCTCCACTCGCGTGCACCGGCAGCAGATTCTCGTCATGACGTCACCCCGCCTGCCTCGATCCGACCAGCCGCCAGGTGAAGCACACAATCGGCGAACACCCGACCACGCTCCGCGTAGCCGGAAAACATGTCGAAGCTGGCGCACCCAGGGGCAAGCAGCACCAAGTCACCAGGCACGGTCGCGGCCACGGCACGGCAAACCGCGTCCGTCATGTCGCCCGCCGATTCGCAGGGCACCACTTGGGCAAGCGCTGCGCGCATCAGGCCAGCGGCCTCCCCGATGAGGACCATACGCTTGACTTTGGCGGCCACCACCTCGCGCAGCAGGGTGAAATCACCGCCTTTGTCGCGGCCACCTGCGATGAGCACCACCGGTGCGTCGCAACCAGCGAGCGCCGCCTGGAGGGCGCCGATGTTGGTCGCCTTGGAATCGTCGATGAAGCGCACCCCATCGACCGTAGCCACCTCTGCCATGCGGTGTGGCGGAGGCGTGAAGGCGCGCAGTCCCTGGACGATAGCCTCATGACCACAGCCGCAGAGCGCGGCGACCAGGACACCGGCGGCCGCGTTCTGTCGGTTGACCGAGGAATGCAAACGGGTCATGGTAAGATCGTAGTCCTCCTCGCGGCCGTCAATATGCAGGCGAATGCACCCGGCCTCGATGCAGGCCGCGTACTCCATCCCACTGCCAAAACGGTACATGCCCACACCGGAGCGAACTGGGGCTGCGCCGACCACCTGGTCGTCAGCGCCAAGGACAGCGACGTCGCCGGGGCGTTGATGCCCCAAGAGTTGCATTTTGGCCGCAATGTAGGCGGCGAGCGAACCGTGCCGGTCGATGTGGTCTGGGCTGATATTGAGGAGTAGGCCAAGGTCCGGTCGGAACTCGCCGGCGAGATCCAATTGGAAGCTGGACAGTTCGAGCACGACCACACTGTACGGTTCCGGGGCAGCAAAATAGTCGAGCAGAGGGGTGCCGATGTTACCACCGACGAACGGCCGCTTGCCAGCGCTGGCCATGAGTTCACCGATCAGGCTGGTGACCGTGGTCTTGCCGTTAGAGCCGGTCACAGCAATCACCGGCACCGGAAACTCGCCCGTGGCCAGCGCCAGTTCACCGACCAGGGGCAGGCCCATGGCGCGCGCCTCATTAAGGATCGGCAGATCAAGCGGTACGCCCGGGCCAGGCACGACCAAGTCCGCGCCGCGAAGAAACGCGTTGGTGTGCCCACCGGTTTCCAAAATCACGCCGTTGCGCTCGAGGAAATCGATGGTTGCCGGGTCGATCCTCTCCTTCGCGCTCTTTTCCGAAACCGCCACGCGGACGCCCCGCCGGAGCAAGTGGCGCACCGTGGACAGCCCCGCCGCCCCCAGACCGATCACCACCGCCCGCATTCCGCTCTGCACCTGCATGCCCTATCTCAACTTGAGTGTTGCCAAGGCAATCAGCCCCAGGATGATGGAAATGATCCAGAACCGCACGACCACCTTCGGCTCCAGCCAGCCTTTTTTCTCGAAATGGTGATGGAAAGGCGCCATCAGAAAGATCCGCTTACCACCACTGATCTTAAAGTAGCCGACCTGGAGGATCACCGACAGCGCCTCCATAACAAAGATGCCGCCGACAATGGCCAGAAGGAACTCCTGCTTGGTGATGATCGATACCACGCCCAAGGTACCGCCCAGGGCGAGCGACCCGACATCACCCATGAAGATCTGCGCCGGATAGCAATTAAACCAGAGAAAACCCAGACAGGCGCCCACGATGGCACCGCAGAACACCGTCACCTCACCCGCCCCCGGCACAAAGGGAATCTGCAGGTAGCTGGCAACCACCGCGTTGCCGGCCACGTAGGAAAAAATGAGATAGGTCGAGGCAGTGATGACGATGGGCCCTGCGGCTAGACCATCCAGGCCGTCAGTCAGGTTGACTGCGTTGGAGGCCGCTACGATCACCACCACCGCAAACGGCACGTACCACCAGCCCAGGTCGGGGTGCAGGGTCTTGAAAAAGGGAAGGCTGAGGGTCCCATCATAACCCGGATTGAGCAGGAGGAACACGCCTACCACCGAGGCGCCGAGCACCTGTAGCATGAGCTTCCCCTTGGCGCTCAGGCCGCGGGAGTTCCCCTTGCGTATCTTCTTGATGTCGTCTAGCGAGCCGATGCCTCCGAAGAACAGGCTGATGCCGATCAGCAGCCACACCAAACCGCTGCGCAGGTCGGCCCAAAGAAGGCTGGAGGCGGTCATGGCAAAGAGGATCAATACCCCGCCCATGGTGGGCACACCTTTCTTGGAAAAATGGCTCTCCGGTCCGTCGTCGCGGATCACCTGACCAATCTGTTTGCGCTGCAGCCAGGCAATGAATCGCGGGGCGATGATCACCAGGATGAGGAAGGCGGTCACCGCACTGCCGATGGAGCGGAAAGTAATGTAGCGGAAGACGTTGAGCCAGCTGAAATCCTTCGAGAACGGGTAGACGAGATTATAAAACATGGTTCCCCTGGTGATCAGTCGACCGGCTGCAGCCGTCGTTCCAGTTCCGTGATGAACCTTTCCATACGCATGCCGCGGGACCCCTTGACAAGCAGCCAGTCGCCGCTTGCGATGCGGCCTTGGGCGAGCAGACCGCTGAGCCAGTCGGCCATGGCATCCAGCTCTGCGAAGGTACGCACCTGGTCCGACTCCATGCCGGCAGCGCAGGCAGCAGCAGACACGGCCCTGGCCTGCGCACCGGTCACCGCAAGAAAGTCGTAGCCCAGTTCGGCAACGAGCGTGCCGATTTCGCGGTGCAGGTCCTCGCTACCGGGTCCTAGTTCGAGCATGTCGCCCAGGGCGGCCAAGTGACGACACCCCTGCCCAAAGGCAGCTACAGTACGCAGGCCAGCGGCCATGGAGGCGGGGTTGGCGTTGTAGGCATCGTTGACTACCCGTAACCCACCCGCCAGTTCCGAGACGGCCAGCCGCTTGTCCACCAAGGTGTAGCGCTGCAGGCCTCGTACGATGACCTCCGCTGAAATGCCGGCAGCATGGGCGATGGCGGCCGCCGCGGCACAGTTGGAGACATTGTGGCTGCCGGGCATGAGCACGCTCAACCGCTGCGACCAGGCTCCGATGTGCAGGGTAAAGCGCATGCCTGCCTCGCCCAGGTTGCGCTGCCGGGTCACCCGTACTACGGGTTGGCCTCGGCGACCCCGGGCTGTAACCGCAAAGCCAATCTGCTGGCCGCTGGAGGTTCCGGCCAGGGCAACGACCTGCGGGTCGTCGCAGTTGACCACTCGTATCGCCTCCGGGCGCATAGTAGCGAACAGTTCCCCCTTGGCCGCGGCCACGCCGGCGATGCTGCCAAGTCCTTGCAGATGGGCGGGCTGGACATTGTTGATGCAGCCAATGTCCGGATCGGCGATGGCGGCCAACCGGGCGATCTCGCCGGGCGCGTTCATGCCCATCTCAAGGATGACCAGCCGGTGGCCGGCTTCCACGGGCAGAAGGCTGAGCGGTAGACCGACGAGATTGTTAAAGTTACCCTGAGTCTTGAGCAGCGGGTCGATGCCGGTTCGCACACCAGCCAGCGCCTCCGCGAAGATGGCGGCCGTCAGCTCCTTGACCGTGGTCTTCCCGGAGCTGCCGGTGATGGCGGCCACCTGGAGCCGCGGGGCAAAGAGTTGACGACGGTAGCTAGCCAAGCTGCCCAGGGCCTGGAGGGTGTCAACGACCTCGATAACGACCACCTCCTCATCAATTCCGGCCGGCGGCCGTTCAACGAGCACTGCGGCGGCACCGGCGCGAACCGCCCGGTCGATGTAGCTGTGGCCGTCGAACTGATCGCCCCGCAAGGCGACGAACACGTCGCCCGGCTCGGTAGTGCGCGAGTCGGTGGAGATACGTCGGAAGACCCGGTTCTGTAGGCCGGACACCACCCGGCCGCCGGTCGCGGCCAGCAGATGGCGTGTGTTCCAACAAGCAAGGCCGTTACCCGCCTCCAGCCGGTCATCAAAAAAATGCTTTTCCGTGCCGTGAATCTGATAGTTCTCATGCCCCTTACCGGCGATAAGCACCGTATCTTCCGGCCGGGCGAGACTGCAGGCAGCCATGATCGCCTGCCGACGGTCCGTAACCACCACATAGCCGGCCACGAGAGCGGCTGCGGCCAACAGTTCTCCAACCGTGCGCAACTGCCGGCCACTACAGGCCGCCCCTTCGGCGACTGCGGCTACAATGCTCTCCGGATCCTCGGTACGCGGGTTGTCGGAGGTAACGATGATCACGTCCGCGTAGCGGGCGGCAATGGCGCCCATCAGCGGCCGCTTCCCCCGGTCGCGATCGCCGCCGCAACCGAACACGCAGACGAGGCGGCCGGTGGCAAGCTGACGGAGACTACACAGCACGTTTTCCAACGCGTCAGGGGTGTGGGCATAATCGACGAAAACCGCAGGTACCCCAACAGTGGCGCCATCAGCCAGGGCCATGCGTTCAAGGCGACCAGGCACGCTGCCCACCTGTGCGAGTCCCGCGCCGATATGTCTGATCGGCAGGTCGAGAGCGAGTCCTGTAGCAGCAGCGGCCAGAATATTCAGGACATTGTAACTACCAGTCAGCGGAGATACGAAAGAACATTGCTCGGTGCCGAGATGTAGGACACTCTTGAACCCTGCCACCGTCTGCACCAGCTCGCTGGCGCGCACCTCGCTCTGCGCGGACAAGCCGCAGCGGATGATGCGCACGCCGGTCAGCGTGGCGGCGAGCCGCTCGTCCCAAGCGGGCTGGCCGGGCGTTGTTTCGCTGACAATCACCGCCGTGGCGTCCGTTGCCAGATGGCGTTTGAAGAGAAGTTGCTTGGCCGCAAAGTATCGCTCCATGGTCTGATGGTAATCCAAGTGGTCGCGACTCAGGTTGGTGAACAGAGCCACATCGAAGCAGAGACTGCCCAACCTGTTCTGTTCCAGCGCGTGCGATGACACCTCTATGACCACGTGGGTCGCGCCGCCGTCGGCCATAGTGCGCAGCAGACCTTGCAGGGTCACAGGGTCCGGGGTGGTAAGTGGTGCCTCGCAGAGGACCTGTGGGCCGTGAGGGCCCTGGTAGCGGTAGTCAACCGTGCCGATCACTCCGGGCCGATGGCCGGCATGGAGGAGCAGTGCCTCGATCAGCCAGCTCGTGGTGGTTTTGCCGTTGGTGCCGGTAATGCCGATCAGTCGCAGGCGCTGCGCCGGGTAACCGTGCCAAGCGGCGGCAGCCTCGGCGAGTGCCGCCTGGGCGTCGCGGACCACGATGATCGGCACTTCCAAGGAGGTCAATTTTACCTGGTCCTCTACCACCACCGCAAGACAGCCGCGGTGGACTGCCTCGGGGATGAAGGCGTGCCCATCGGCCTTTGCGCCGCAAATCGCGACAAAAAGGCTGCCGGGGATCACCCAGCGCGAGTCGGCAGTGACCCCGGTTACTTCCCGGCCAAGCGTCTCCGCCGGGATCCGAGCGTCCTCCGGCCCATCAAGGGCATCCCATATCTGGGCTAGGGTGATCATACTCGTTCCGTTCTCATCGGGCATCCAAGGTGAGAATACAGTCGTTCACCCCACGCAGGGGAGTTCCCGGCAGGGGATACTGAGCGATAATCCGACCGCTGCCGCTGACCTGAATCTTCATGCCGTGCGGGTTAAGCTGCTGCAGCCCCTTGCGCAGGCTCATGCCACGTACCATGGGCATAAGGGCTACCTGCTCGCTCGCCTTGCCAGGCTGTTCACGGACATTGAGCCGCCGGCTGATAAAGA